>NZ_JBHVEE010000023.1:0-96173 GCF_042802415.1 Streptomyces sp. NPDC057486
CGCGTTGCGGTGCCGGGCCTCACTCATACGCACACGGATCAGAAGAAGACTCCGCAGCGCAGCAGGACGTTCGCGTAGGGCCGCGCCTCCCCGGTGCGTACGACCAACCGCGCCCCGGCCGACAGCGCCTTGAGCTCGTCGTGCGGAACCAGCTGCAGATCCGGCAGACATCCGGCCAGCAGTCCGGCGGCCGCCGGATTCGCCTCCCGCACCTCGCACGCGGCCGTGGCGCCCTCGATCACCAGCTCGTCCAACAGCCCTTCGAGCACATCGGCGAACGAGGGTATTCCGGCGCGGAAGGCCAGATCGACGACCCGCGGACCGGCCGGGACGGGCATGCCCGCGTCGCAGACGAGGACCCCGTCGCCATGGCCGAGCTCGGCCAGCGCCCCCGCCAGATGACGGTTGAGAATTCCGGCCTTCTTCACAGCGCGGAGACCTCCTCGGCGGTCGGGAAGGACGCCTGCGCGCCTTCCCTGGTGACAGCTGCGGCGCCCACCCGCACGGCGAAGGCGGCAGCCGTCGCGATGTCCTCGCCCAGGCTGAGCCGCCAGGCAAGGGCGGCGGTGAAGGCGTCACCGGCACCGGTGGTGTCCACGGCGTCCACCCGGGGGCTCGGGATCCGTGCCACGGCGTCCGTACGGCCGTCGGCGACCAGCGCGCCCTCCGCGCCCAGAGTGATCACCACCGACTGCGGGCCGAGGGCGAGGAGTGCCCGGGCCCAGTCCTCGGGGCCGGGCCCCGCGGAAGCGCCGAGCACGAACCGGGCCTCGTGCTCGTTGACGACCAGCGGGTCGCAGGCGGCGAGTACGTCGTCGGGCAGCGGCGCGGGTGGCGACGGGTTCAGAACGAACCGGGCACCCGGCGGCCGGGTCCGTGCGACCTCGGCCACGGTCTCCAGGGGGATCTCCAGTTGTGCCGAGACGACCCGGGCGCCGGCGAGCAGGTCGGCGGCGGCGCGGATGTCGTCGGGAGTCAGCCGTGCGTTGGCCCCTGGCGAGACCACGATGCTGTTGTCACCCGACGGATCCACCGTGATCAGCGCAACCCCGGTGGGCGCCCCTCCGACGAGGACACCACCGGTGTCCACGCCGGCCTCGCGCTGCGATTCCAGCAGCAACCGACCATGGGCGTCGTCGCCCACCCGGGCCAGCAGAACGGTCCTGGCTCCGAGTCGCGCCGCGGCGACGGCCTGGTTGCCTCCCTTGCCGCCCGGATGGACGGCAAGGTCGGAGCCGAGCACGGTCTCTCCCGGCGCGGGGCGCCGCTCGACGCCGATCACCAGGTCGGCGTTGGCCGACCCTACGACCAGCAGGTCGTAGTCGTGCATCGCTGTCCTTCTTTCACTGGGATCCAAGGGTTGGTGGTCAGGAGAAGTCGGCGACGTTCTTCTCCGTCACGACCTTCACGGGCACCTTGACCATGCTGTCGACCTTCTTGCCACGCGCGGCCTCGACCGCATTCTGCACGGCGATCTTCCCGAGCTCCTTCGGCTGCTGGGCCACCGAGGCGTACAGCTTGCCCGTCCCGACCGCCTTCAGTCCGTCGGGGGTGCCGTCGAATCCGACGACGTCGACGGACGTGCCGGCCTTGCTGCCGAGCGCCTTGACCGCGCCGAGCGCCATTTCGTCGTTCTCTGCGAAGACGCCGGTGACTTCCGGGTGGGACTGCAGCAGGTTGGTCATGACGTCCAGGCCCTTGGTGCGGTCGAAGTCCGCGGGCTGGGAGGCGACGACCTTGATGCCCGGGTACGCCTTGATTCCCTCGGTGAAGCCCTGACCGCGCTCGCGGCTGGCGGAGGTGCCCGCGGTGCCCTGCAGGACGACGATGTCGCCCTTGCCGCCGAGCTTCTCGGCCAGCGCCTTCGCGGCGAGCCTGCCGCCCGCGACGTTGTCGGAGGCGACGAGCGTCGCGGTGTCCGCCTTGTTGACGCCGCGGTCGGCGGCGATCACCGGGATGTCGGCCTTGTTGGCTGCCCGCACCGCGGGTCCCACCGCATCCGAGTCCACCGGATTGACAATGATCGACTTCACGCCCTCACCGGTGAAGTTCTGCAGCTGGTTGGCCTGCTGCGAGGCGTCGTTCTGCGCGTCCGTCACCGTGAGGTCGATGCCCGCGTGCTTGGCCTCCGCCTGCGCGCCCGCCTTCATCTGCACGAAGAAGGGGTTGTTGAGCGTGGAGAGCGACATCCCGACCTTGGTCGTCGTACCGGAGGAGCCGGGGTTGAGGAAGGACACGGCCGCGACCACGGCCGCCACGCACACCGCGGCGATCACGAGTTTCGCCGCTCCCTTGCCGCCCGAACCGGATGCACCGGAGGCCGCCGACGTCGGGGACCCGCCGCCGGCACGCCGACGCACCGTGTCGAGCAGGACGGCGAGCGCGATGACCACACCGATGACGACCTGCTGCCAGAAGGCCGAGACCGACAGCAGGTTGAGCCCGTTGCGGAGCACGGCGAGTATCAGCGCGCCGATCAGCGTTCCGGACGCCTTGCCGACGCCACCCGCGAGGCTGGCGCCGCCGATGACGACCGCGGCGATCGCGTCCAGCTCGTATCCCTGTGCGGCCTGCGGCTGAGCGGAGACCAGGCGGGAGGCGAGGACGATGCCCGCGACGGCGGCGAAGAGGCCGGACAGTGCGTAGATGACGAGCTTCTGCCGCTTGACGCGGAGCCCCGACAGCCTGGCCGCCTCCTCGTTGCCGCCGATCGCGTACATCGAGCGGCCGATGTACGTGCGCCCGAGGACGAGTGCCGTGACCAGTCCCATCGCGACCATCACGAGGACGGGAACGGGCAGCCACCCGCCGAGCGTGTCGCCGAGCACCGAGACGGAGTCGGGGAAGGCGATCGGGCTGCCCTGAGAGATGACGAGGGACAGGCCACGGCCGATCGAGAGCATCGCCAGCGTGGCGATGAACGGTGGCAGCTTCCCGTACGAGACGAGTGCGCCGTTGACGAGGCCGCAGGCGATGCCGGTGGCCACGGCGAGGATCACCGCGATCCACACGGGGACGCCCTCGGACGTCGCCATCCAGGCGAGTACGGTCGCCGAGAGCGCGGCCACCGAGCCGACGGACAGGTCGATGCCCGCCGAGACGATGACGAAGGTGACACCGAACGCGAGGATCGCCGTCACGGAGGCCTGCACACCCACGTTGAGCAGGTTCTGAGTGGTCAGGAAGTCGCCGGAGAGCAGCGACATCGCCACCACCAGGACCACCAGGGCGCTCAGTGCGCCATTGTCGAGCAGGATGCGGCGGAGCGCCGAGGCGCCACTCGCGCCCGTATTGCTCTTGAGCGTGTCAGTGGCCACGGGAGCCCTCCACTTCATCGTTCACATCTGGGGTGTTTGTCACGGACGGGGCGCTGACGGCGAGCGCCATCACCGCGTCCTGGGTCGCTTCGTGCGCGGGCAGCTCGCCTGCGATCCGGCCCTGCGCCATGACGAGCACCCGGTCGCTCATGCCGAGGACCTCGGGCAGGTCGCTGGAGATCATCAGGACCGCGTGGCCGGAGGCCGTCAGTTCGTTGATGAGCTGGTAGATCTCGACCTTCGCGCCGACATCGATGCCGCGGGTCGGCTCGTCGAGGATCAGCACTCTGGTGTCGGCGAGCAGCCACTTCCCGATGACGACCTTCTGCTGGTTGCCGCCGGAGAGAGTACGGACATGCTGACCGAGGCCCGCCATCCGTACGCCCAACTGCTCGGCGATCCGGGCGGCGGCCGCGCGCTGCCCCTTGAGGTCCACGAGACCACCGCGGCTGGCCGAACGCAGCGTGACCAGGCCGAGGTTCTCCTGCACCGAGGCGTCGAGCACCAGTCCCTGGCCCTTGCGGTCCTCGGGTACGAGCCCGATCCCGGCGCCCATGGCGGCGTTCACGTCGCCCCTGTCCAGGCGCTCGCCCCGCACCTCGACGCTCCCGGCGTCGTAGGGGTCGGCGCCGAAGACCGCGCGGACGACTTCGGTGCGGCCGGCACCGACGAGTCCGGCGAGTCCGACGACCTCTCCTGCGTGGACGTCGAAGCTGACGTCGTGGAAGACGCCGCCGCGGGTCAGCCCCCGCACGGAGAGCAGCACATCGCCGGTCTCCGGGCGTTCACGCGGGTACTGCTGATCGATGCTGCGCCCGACCATGAGTCGTACGAGCTCGTCCTCGGGTGTCGAGGCGGGCACCTGGTCGATGCTGCGGCCGTCACGCAGAACGGTGACCCGGTCGCCGAGCGCCGCGATCTCCTCCAGGTGGTGGGTGATGAAGACGATCCCGACGCCGTCCTCGCGCAACTGCCGGACGATGCGGAAGAGCTTGTCCACCTCCTCGCTGGTCAGTACGGCGGTCGGCTCGTCCATGATCAGGACGCGGGCGTCCAGGCTGAGCGCCTTGGCGATCTCCACCATCTGCAACCGGGCGATGCCGAGTTCGCGCACCTTGGCCTTCGGAGAGACGCGTACGCCGACCCGGCGCAGGAGCTCCTCGGCGTCCGCCTCCATCTTCTTGCGGTCGATCATCCCGAAGCGCCGCGGCTGGCGGCCGAGGAAGATGTTCTCGGCGACGGTCAGCTCGGGCACCAGGTTGAACTCCTGGTAGATGGTGGCGATCCCGAGCCGCTCGGCGTCCTGGGCGCCGTGGACACGCACCTCGTTGCCGTCGACCAGGATCCGTCCGCTGTCCGGGCGGTAGGCCCCGGAGAGCATCTTGATCAGCGTGCTCTTGCCTGCGCCGTTCTCGCCGAGCAGGACATGCACCTCACCGCGGCGCAGGTCGAAGTCGACGGAGTCGAGCGCGACCACGCCGGGGAAGGTCTTGCGTATTCCCTCGATGCGCAGCAACTCGTCCTGGCTGCTCACAGGTTGCTCCTCTGGTACGAAGCGGGCTCGCCGCAGGACCTGCGTGCGACGAGACGTGCGGGAAGGGTGACGGACTGCGGGGGCCGGCCCTCTATGACGTCGACCAGCGCCCGTACGGCGGCTCGGCCGAGGTCTCCGGTCGGCTGGGCGATCGCCGTGATCGGCGGATCGGTGTGGACGAACCACGGGATGTCGTCGAACGCGGCGAGCGCGATGTCCTGCGGGACCCGCAGACCGCGTGCGCGGATCGCGTCCAGTGCGCCGAGCGCCATCAGGTTGTCGGCGGCGAAAACCACGTCCGGCCGTTCGGGCAGGGCGAGGAACCGCTCGGTGGCGCGTCGTCCGCTGTCCGCCTGGAAGTCGCCCTGCCCGATGTAGGCGTCGGGCAGCCCGAGGCCGTGCTCGCCCAGGGCGTCCCGGAAGGCCTCGACTCGCTCGCTGCCGGTGGTGGTGGCGGCCGGGCCCGCGATGATGGCGAGCCTGCGGTGGCCGAGGCGGTAGAGGTGGGCGACGAGGTCTCGGACGGCGGGACAGCCGTCGGCACGTACGACGGGCACGTCCACACCGGGAATCCAGCGGTCCACGAAGACCATCGGGGTGCCACCGCGCGCGGCGTCGAGTATCTGCGGGGAGCCGCCGTCGGTGGGAGAGACGAGGAGTCCGTCGATCCGGCGGTCGAGGAGCGTGCGGATGTGGTGGTCCTGCAGCTCGGGCCGCTCGTCGGCGTTTCCGATGATGACGCTGTACCCGAGGGCGCGAGCCGCCTCCTCGACGGAGCGGGCCAGCGCGGTGAAGTACGGGTTGAGCACGTCGCTGATGATCAGGCCGAGCGTGCGTGTCTGGTCGGTGCGCAGCGACCGGGCGACGGCGTTGGGCCGGTAGCCGAGCGCGTCGACAGCGGCGAGGACGCGGGCCCGCGCATCGGGGCTGACGGACGGATGACTGTTGAGGACACGCGAGACCGTGGCAACGGACACGCCCGCCTCGGCTGCGACATCTTTGATGCTCGCCACTGCCGGACCACCTCCTTGTGGTTTCCGTGGGCCTCGAATCCAGGGACATCGCGGTCGGCGCCGAAGCCATGGAAACGATTACACGAACGATTGGAAACGATTACATGCCTCAAGAGCAACCCCCCACCCCCGCAGCGAGACCCAACCGTAACCAAAAGTGCTCATATGAGCGCGCCACGGGCTACACCTCCGCACGGTGGAGCGGCCGCGCCCTGTAGTTGCACAGCTACACCCCGTACGGGAGCGCGGCGCACTTCGCCACCGAGCTGCGGGGCGGTTGCGCGACATCGGGCACGCGAACTCCCCTGTGGCCGCCCCGCAGGCGTGGATGTCCGCGCCGTTCGACTGCGGCGCCTCGATCGACTGCGACCCGGAGCAGGCTCGCGCCGTCCGTACGGGGGCCGCCGCGCGACTCGCAGGGTGTTCCTCATCCGCCGCACAGGCCGGCAGCCGGATGGCTGCTGTGGGCGGTCCGGCCGCCCCTCGCGGCGGGCACCGCCTCACCCCGCGCATCCGGGCGGGCGAAACGGTCGCCCTCCGCTCGTCGAGCGTCGCGACGCGGGGCACGTTGCCGGCCGTGGTCGTCGGAGGCCTCGGTGGCACCTCCTCCGACGCCCAAGTCGGCAACTTCCGCCGACAGGTGAACCGAAGTCAGGAACTGCGGGGCATGGCGCTGCCTCGGTAGCTCCCTGCGGCAGAAGTTGCGTACAGCCGCACACGATGCCCTCGTCCACCATGGATCCGACCCCGACCACTGCACCCGACCGTCGCGGATCCACACCACGACCGGCCTGCTCGCGTCCCCCGCCCGGGTCCCGCCATGCGGGTCGCCCTCTCCCCCGTCTCCCCCTGAGGCACTGTCATGCGTACGCAACTGGACCCGGCGGCCCCCTCAGGGGGAGACTGTGCAACCTTGCCGCAACGTTGCGGGGAGTTGGCTGAGTTCACCGCACCGGCGCCGGACAGCGAAAGGCCGACACGTGACCCCTTCGGACGCACCTCTCGTGGAGCTCACGCCCGCAGCCGCCAATCTGGTGCGACAACTGCGGGCCACCCATGGACCACTGATGTTCCATCAGTCCGGCGGCTGCTGCGACGGCAGCGCGCCCATGTGCTACCAGGCCGGCGAATTCCGTACCGGAGACTCCGATGTGCTGCTGGCCTCGCTCGCCGTCGAAGGAGTTGCGGAGCGTGTTCCCTTCTGGATGTCGAGGAGTCAGTTCGAGGTATGGGCGCACACCCGGCTGATCGTCGACGTGGTGGCGGGGCGAGGCAGCGGGTTCTCGCTGGAGGCTCCGGAGGGCGTGCGGTTCCTGATTCGTTCGCGGCTTGTCGGTGGCTGATCCGCGGCAGGAGCGCGTCAGGGCTGGAGGCTGCTGACAACATTCGCCGTGGCCGTCAGTCCCTCCTGGATCGTCGGCCCCATGCTCGTACCCGCAAGGAAGAATCCGAGCATCGCGCAGACGATCGCATGCGAGGGTTTCAGTCCGCCGTTGCGGAGAAAAAGGACCGCAAGCATCAGCAGAAGCAGCACCAGTGAGATCGAAATGGCCATGGCCAACCTCCTCCGCCGCGCCGGAATGCGGCATTCGGCCGCCAGTGTGGCGCAGCGGAGGGGCCATCCGGCGGACTGGCATGTCCGCCATCCGGGTGTTGACTGACTGTCACCTTCTCCGGCCGTACGGCCCGTCAGCTGCCGCCTCGGGCACCCTTCTCCTTCGCGCGGAGGAAGAGTTCCAGCCCCGCCAGATCGTCGGTGTTGAGGTGGTCGACCCCGGCGGCCAGCAACTCGTTCCAGACGGCGTCCCGTTCGGGGCCCGCCACGTCGGGTGTGGCCCAGAAGCGCACACGCCGGCCCTCGCGATGGGCGGTGGTGACGAGGGCGCGGAGCCTGTCCCGTTCGGCGAGGGGGAAGGGGCCCGCGCCCAGCCAGCTGAAGCTCTGGGTCCAGTTGCTGCTGACGAGCGGGATGAACGAGGCGGTTGCCGCAGTGCCGAGGTCGTCGAGCCGGCCGTCGTAGAAAGCGAGGCGGGTGCGCTGCGCCTCCATGGGGACGCGGGCGGCCCGGTCGCCGGATATGACAGGGGTGACCGCGCCTGCGCGGACCCGGCCGTCGTGGTACGAGGTCAGCATCCGGCGGTAGCGCTGAAGCTGCCGGTCGAGTTCGAGGTAGGCGGCGGCGCCGTCCGTCTTGATGTCGATAAGCAGCTGTACGGGCTCGTGGTGACCCGGGTACACGGCGCCGTGGTTGGCCCTGACCCTGGCCAGCAGCGGGTCGAGGTAGAGCGACGCGAGGGTGCGGGCGGGGTCGAGATCGGAGGCCTCGTGGGCGACGAGGAGTTCCCCGTCCACGAGAAAGATGTCTGCTTCAACGCTGGTGAACCCGTGGGAGAGGGCATCGTGAAGGGGGTGCGTATGGAGGTAGTCGTTATGCGCGTGGGCCTGCCGGAGGGGGCGCGGGTGGTGGCGGGCGACTGCAGCGGGCTGCGCGGCCGCGGCCGGCTGAAGGGGTAGGGCTGCGCCTGCGGCGACCGTGGCGAGAGCGGTGGTGACGACGCGGCGGCGGGTCGGGAACGCCATGGATTCTCCCGGGTTCAGGGTGCGGACCGGACGGGCGGACCCGACCGAGTATGGGCCCGGGGCACCTCTGTCGGGCAGGTACCTGCCAAGAGTTGATCCGGACGTCGTCCGCCCGTCGGCTGGTGTTCCCCGGCCGGGCCGGGGTCGTCCAACGCGGTGTGGCGCCACCGCGGTTCTGGTTACCGGCGCCGCTGCAGCGCCACAGGTTCAGCCGGGCCTCGGCGCTGCCACCGGTAGTGGACGACCAGGAACCGCCCGCCCGGAACGGCGAAGGGGCGGGGCTGCCATGCACCCCCGCCCCACGTCTCTTTGTTCGCAAGGCCGTTGCTCTACGGTGCGGGCAGCTCCATCAGCTCGGCGATGGCGTCACGGTGACGCCCCGCCGTACCGTACGCGATCGAGTCGGCCTTGGCCCGCTTCAGATACAGATGCGCGGGGTGCTCCCACGTCATGCCGATGCCTCCGTGCAACTGGATGCACTCCTCCGCCGCGCGGACCGCGACCCCTGAGCAGTACGCCTGCGCCACGGCCACCGCGAGTGGCGTGTCGGGGCTGCCGGACGCCAGGGCGTCGGCGGCGTTGCGCGCGGCGGCGCGGGCCGAGACGACCTGGAGCCAGAGCTGCGCCATCCGGTGCTTGAGCGCCTGGAACGAACCGACGGGCCGGTTGAACTGGTGCCGGTCGCGGGTGTACCGGACCGTCTCGGTCAGGCACCATTCGGCCAGACCGAGTTGCTCGGAGGCGAGCAGTCCGGCACCGGCGAGCAGCCCCCGGCGTACGGCGGGGCGCGCGGCCTCCGCGTCCGCGAGGCGTGTGCCGGTGGCCGCAGTGAGGGTGACGGTGGCCAGCGGGCGGGTCAGATCGAGCGCGACGAGCGGCTCGACAGTGACGCCCGTGGCGCCGGCCTCGACCGCGTACAGGCCGTCGCCGGTCGGCACGAGCAGCAGATCGGCGGCGGCCGCGTCGGCGACCGCGGTGACGATCCCGTCAAGGGTGCCGGTCACCGTCACGGTCCCGACCGCTGCCGAGAACGGTACGGCGAGGACTGCGACCTTGCGGCCCGCCGCCAGCTCACCGAGGAGTTCGCCGACCGGTCCGTCCTCCGTCCCCAGTGCGAGGAGCGTCTCGGTGGCGACGACCGCGCTGGTCAGATAGGGGGCGGGGGCGACGCTGCGGCCCAGCTCCTCCAGGACCACCGCAACCTCGCGATGGCTTGCACCCTGGCCGCCCAGCTTCTCCGGCACGAGCAGCCCCGCGGCGCCGATGTCCGCGCCGAGGGCCTTCCAGAGCTGCGGGTCGTACGGCGTGTCGGACTCGATTCGGGCGATCACGGTCGGCGCGTCCGCCCGGTCGGCGAGCAACGACCGTACGGCGGCCCGCAGATCGTCCTCGGCCTCCGAGTACAGCAGATCGGGCGCCACGGTCTCTTCGGTCTGTGCTGTCATCGGGACAGGTCCTTCCAGGCGACGTCCTTGTCGTTGCGCGGCTCGGCGGGCAGTCCGAGGACGCGTTCGGCGACGATGTTCAGCAGTACCTCGCTCGTACCGCCCTCGATCGAGTTGCCCTTGGACCGCAGATAGCGGTAGCCCGCACCGCGTCCGGTGAAGTCGACCAGCTCGGGGCGGCGCATGGTCCAGTCGTCGTACAACAGCCCCTCTTCGCCGCGGAGTTCGACCTCCAGTCCGCTGATCTCCTGGTTGAGACGGGCAAAGGCGAGCTTCATGCCGGAGCCTTCGGGGCCCGGCTGTCCGGCGACGAGTTGCTGGCGCAGCCGCTCACCGGCGAGCCGGGCGACCTCGGCCTCGACCCAGAGGGTGAGCAGGCGCTGATGGAGATCGTGGGTACGTAGTTCGGGGTGTTCGCGCCAGGTCCTGGCAACGGGGCCGATCATGCCGCCCTCGCGCGGGATGCGGGATCCACCGATCGACACACGCTCGTTCATCAGGGTGGTCCGGGCGACCTTCCAGCCGTCGCCGACGGGTCCGAGCCGCCTGCTGTCGGGGATGCGTACGCCGGTGAGGAACACCTCGTTGAACTCGGCCTCGCCGGTGATCTGGCGCAGCGGCCGCACCTCGACGCCGGGGTCGGTCATGTCGCAGATGAAGTAGCTGATGCCACGGTGCTTGGGCAGGTCAGGGTCCGTGCGGGCGATGAGGATCGCCCAGCGGGCCACATGGGCGCTGGACGTCCAGACCTTCTGCCCGTCGACCACCCAGTCCTCGCCGTCCCGGACGGCGCGGGTGCCGAGCGCCGCCAGGTCGGATCCGGCGCCCGGCTCACTGAAGAGCTGGCACCACACCTCCTCGCCGACCCACAGGGGGCGCAGAAAGCGCCGCTTCTGTTCGTCGGTGCCGAAACCCAGGATGGTGGGGGCCGCCATGCCCAGGCCGATGCCGATGCGGCGCGGGTCGTTGTCGGGTGCGCCCGCGGCGGCGAGTTCGGCGTCGACGACGGGCTGCAGCGAGCGCGGCGCGTCGAGTCCTCCGAGCCCGGCCGGGTAGTGGACCCAGGCGAGTCCGGCGTCGAAGCGGGCCTTCAGGAAGTCGGTCCGGTCGGTGGTGGCCGGTGGGTGGGCGGCGAGCAGTTCACGGGTGAGGCCTCGGAGTTCGGCCGCGTCGACGGTCGTCATCGGGCACCCCCCGCAAGGACGACGATCCGGCCGGTGCTCGTGCCGTCGGCGACACGCTGAACGGCGGCCGCCGCCCCGTCGAGTGCGACACGCTCGCTGATCAGTGGCTTGATGACGCCCTGCGCCGCGAGAGCGGTGAGCTCCTCGTGACAGGCGCGCACCGCGGCCGGATCCTTGGTGTTGTACAGACCCCAGTGGAGTCCGACGATCGAGTAGTTCTTTACGAGGGCGTGGTTGAGCGCAGGGGTGGGGATGACGCCGCTCGCGAATCCGACGACGATCACCCGGCCCTCGAAGGCGATGCACTTGACGGACTTGGCGTACGCGTCGCCGCCGACCGGGTCGTAGACGACATCCGCCCCACGTCCGCCGGTGAACTCCTTGACCAGTGCGACGATGTCCTCGCTGCGTCGGTCGACGACCAGGTCGCAGCCGAGCTCATGGGCGGTCTTGGCCTTCTCGGGGCCGCCGACGACACCGATGACCTTGGCCCCGGCAGCCTTGCCGAGCTGGACGGCCGCGCTGCCGACTCCGCCCGCCGCGGCGTGCACGAGAAGAGTCTCGCCCGCCTGGAGGTGCGCCCTGCGGTGCAGTCCGAACCAGCCTGTCTGATAGCCGATGTGCAGGGCGGCGGCCTCGGCGTCGTCCAGGGCTTCCGGGGCCGGCAGGAGCGCCGCCTCGTCCGCGACGACGTACTCGGCGAATCCACCGTTCGGCAGGGCGGGAGTGGCGAGCACCCGGCGCCCGTCCGGCGTCTCACCGCAGATCTCCACGCCCGGGGTGAACGGCAGCGGCGGCCGTACCTGGTACTGGCCGCGGCAGAGCAGCGCGTCGGGGAAATTGATGTTCGCCGCGAGCACCTCGAGGAGCACCTGCCCGTCGCCCGGCGTGGGCCGGTCCGTCTCTTCGAGCCGCATCACCTCGTTCGGCTCGCCGTTCCGGTGCACTCGCCATGCCTGCATGAGGGGCCTCCACAACACTGTCGGCATTTCCACTGCTCCGGGGCATACTAAGCGGTCGCTTGCCTCTCTGGGAACAATCTGTCCCGGACCGTTTCGACCGGACCGGACATGACTGCGCGCCCGGCATGCCCCAGGAAGTATGGGGATGCCGGGCGCGCGGTGGGCCGGAGCAGGATCGGCCGGTGTCATGGGCCTCCGAGACGGCCCCTCCTGGTTACGCGTTCAGTCAGCCGACCACCAGCTCGGCGATCTGCGGTGCGGCGGACCCGGCGCGCCAGGCGAGACGTACCGCATCGGCCGTCCGGCCGGTCGCGTTCACCCTGGTGTAGGGGCCGTCGAGCGCACCGACGGTCCTCCAGATCCCGTCGGTGCCCCGGAGCTGGATGTCGGCAAGGGCGTCCGACCCGGCCGGCTGCAGGACGGTGACGGACCCGACGGAGCGCACGGAGCCAAGCCCCAGCTCCAGCGCCTCACCGGCCTCGGGCGCGCGCGCCGCCCGGTAGACGGTGCCGAGGTCGCCGTCGGCCGCCGAACGCAGGGCGGATCCGGCGGCGGCGGGCGGTCCGCCGGCCACCGCTCCGCCCTCCGTCTCGATGGCGAACTCGCGTACGACGAGCCAGTTCGTCTGGCCCGCGGTTGCCCGCGCCCGCACATAGCGGACCTTCGTCCCGGCGGGGGCGGTCGCGGTGACGTCCGGCTTTCCGGAGAAGGCGGTGAGCTGCTGCCAGGTCTGCCCGTCGGCGGAGTACTCCAGCACCCCGTCGTGGAGGTAGTCGCCGGTGCTTCCCGGCTTGGCCATGGCCAGGGTGATCCCGCCGATCTCCCTTGCGCGGCCCAGGTCGACCGTGACCTGATCGCCGGCGGCGGGCGCACCGTCGCTCCAGAAGTACGTGGAGTCGTCGCCGTCGAGCATCCGGGCGACGGTGTTGGTCTGGTACGTACCGAGGCTGGTCGATGCCGTGGGCCTGCCGCTCACACCGATGATCCGGTCGTGCTCGGCGGTGGCCTTGTCGATGAATCCGTCCAGCACCCCGTTGCCGACGACGACCGGCACCTTGCGGCCGTCAAGTCCCGTGTAGGTGAAGGACTTCGCCTCGGCCACCAGCGCGGGCAGCTGCTGTCGGAACTCCCACGCCTGCGCGCCCTTTCCGGCGCGGGCCGCCTCGACCATGCGCAGTGCCGTCCGGGTGGCGGTCGCCCAGGACTCGGTGGCGTCCAGCCAGGGGCCCGAGTCGTCTATGAAGCCGCGGTCCGGGAGGCTGCTGCGCAGGCGGCCCGGCGCGTTGCCCAGGTCGCGGAGCACGGAGGTGAGCCGGTCCGCGTCGCCGGACTGCCAGTAGCGGGCGAACTCGCCCGCCAGGTCGGGTGCCTCCTGCTTGTTCAGGGCCGAGCTGTAGTTAATGTCGGCGAAGGCCCGCAGCGCCTTCTCGGTGCGGGCGTCGCCGCCCGCGTACTCCCCCAGCCCCCGCAGCCACGAGTCACGCTCGTCGTAGGCGGCGTCGTTCCAGGAGTAGTCCGCGACCGTGTAGAGCGAGAGCTTGGAGGCGTACGGCTGGATCATCGGGTTGGCGGTGATCCCGGCCAGCTCGCCCGGCAGTCCCTTCTCCCGGCCGTTGAACGGGCCGAGCAGCAGCCGGTTGGTCACGTAGTCGTTGACCGGATAGTTGTCCCAGGTCAGGATCGGGTGGTTGAAAACCGTGCGGGCGGCCTTGGCCTGGGCGACGGTCATCGTCGGGGCGATGACGCCGACGCCCGTCCACTCGACCAGGACATTCGGGTCGAGCTGCTCGGCGAGCGCCTTCTTGTAGGCCGTGGCCGAGACGTTGTAGTACTCGGTGGGCACCATCTGAAGCGGCTGGGCACCCGGGTGCGTGGCGATGAACTCCTTGTTCACCTTGTTCAGGAGATACGCCTGCGCGGCGCCCGCCGCACCGCCGCCGGTCCCCCATTTCGCCTTGTCCGCCGCACAGTTCCAGTCGGTGTAGCTGATGTCGTCGAGCGGGACCGCGAAGGTGCGAACGCCGATGTCCCAGATCGCCTGGAACTTGTCGACGAGCGCCTTGGCGTCGGTGTCGGAGCTGTAGCAGACGGAGAGTCCGGGCGAGAGGGCGTAGGTGAACTCGACGTGCCGCTGCACGGCCCGGTCGGTGAGTTCCTTGATCTGCGCCAACTGCTCCGCGGGGTACTGGTCGCGCCACTTCTCACGGAGGTACGCGTCGTCCTTCGGCGAGTACACATAGATGTTCATCTTGTGCTCGCCGTAGTAGTCGAGCTGGTCGAGGCGGGCCTCGTGCGACCACGGGGTGCCGTAGAAGCCCTCGATGACGCCGCGCAGCGCGGTGCCCGGCCAGTCGCGTACCGCAAGCCCGTCGACCTCGGCGCCGGGGTGGCTCTGCCGGGGCAGGATCTGACGGAGGCTCTGGGCCGCGTAGTACGTGCCGGTGGTGTCCTTGCCCGCGAGGACGATGCGGTCGGCGCCGACGCCGAGGACGTACCCGTCGGCGGGCAGCGCGTCGGGACCCTCGATGTGCTGGTCCGCGAGGGCGGCGGAGACACCGACGTGGACGGTGAGTCCGCTCCCGCCGGGTCTGTCGCTCCGTACGATCCGCTGCGCGCCGGCGCGGCGCAACGCGGCTTCGACGACCTTCACGGAGGGCTCGTCGGAGGTGTCGCCCGTCACCAGGGTGACGGTGGGGCTGATCGTGACCCGGTCGGACCGGGTCCTGACCGACTGTGGGGTCGGGGTGATGGCCGGAGCGCTCTGGCCGGTCACGGCGTTCCCCGGGGCGTCCGGACGGCCGCCGTCGGCGGCCTGGGCGGCCGGCGTGGCGGTGAGCAGGCCGCCGACGAGCAGACTCGCGGCCGCGCCGAGCGCGGTGAGGCGGGGTGGGCGAGGCGTCACATGTCCTCCATGGGTCACTCAAGTCACCAGAGTCGCGCAACACAACGAGACCGAATTCAACATCATGGCGCCAACATGTCAATGGTCTGGACAACATCAACGCCTGGACCTGGTGCTTTACCTCTCGGCAGGGGGTATCGATACGGCACGACGGAGCACCGCTCCCCCGGACTGACCGCCCTGCCACCGTCCGGCGCACCGCCGCTGCCGCCCGGCACGTACGACTCCACGGTGGTGCTGTGACCGGCGGGCTCGGGGGCCGGGAAGGCGACAGTGGCGGGCGAGCCAGGACGTGGGCCTTGTTGCCGGTGGGCCTGGGCGGGCAGCGTTGCGTGTGAGGCGCTTGCGCTCGCGGACTCCTGCACCCACCACAGGCCGTTGGCTACTTCGTGCCCACCGTACGCAGTGCGGCCAGGACCAGCGTGCGGGTGACGGTGATGACCTCGGCGATGCGCACCTGCTCCTGCGGCCCGTGTGCCCACCGCACTTCGCCGGGCCCGTACTGGAGTGTGGGGATGCCCTGCGCTCCGTACAGCCGCAGGTCGCTGCCGTAGGGTGCGCCCTGCTCACGCGCCGGCCCGGCGCCGGTGATGTCGGCGTGCGCGCGACCGACCAGCGCCGCCAGCGGATGTCCGTCCGGCAGCCGGCCGCTGGCGAACTGGCCACCGGGCCAGGTCACCGTGGCCGGACGGGTGCGCAGCCAGGAGTCGGCGGCGCAGACTTCGGCGATGCAGTTCTCCAGTTCCGTGCGGGCGTCGGCCGGATCCTCGTCCAGTCGGACGCCCAGTCGTCCCTCGGCCACGAGGAGGTCGGGGACACTGCTGGCCCAGTCACCGGCATGGACCGTACCGACGGACAGTGGGTAGGGGATGGCGTAGTCGGCCATCAGCGGGTGCGGGTCGGCGTTGCGGGCGGCCTCCAGACGGGCCAGTGCACGGTGGAGGGGGAGGTAGGCGTCGAGGGCGCTGACCCCTGCGTAGCGGGTGCTGCCGTGGGTTGCCTGGCCGGGGACCTCGATGCGGAAGGTCAGGGCTCCGGCGTTCGCTGTCATCAGCGTGCCGCTGGTCGGTTCGGTGATGATGCAGGCGTCTGCGGTGTGACCGCGCCGGAGCGTGCCGAATGCGCCGAGCCCGCCGTCCTCCTCGCTGACCACGAAGTGGGCCGCCAGACGGCCTCGCAGTCTCACCCCGGCGGTGCGGATGGCCGTCAGGGCCGCGAGCACGGACGCCAGCCCGGCCTTCATGTCACAGGCACCGCGACCGTGAACGACGTCCCCGGAGACCCGGGGTACGAACGGGTCGCCCGCCCACCTGGCCCGGTCGCCGGGAGGTACGACGTCGACATGGCCCTGCAGGACGAGGGTCGGTCCGTCGCTGTCGTTGCGTGTGGTGCCCGCCAGTCCCCACGCCTCGTCCCTCGGGGCCTCGGCGCCCGGGTAGGCGGGGTCCGCGCGCAGTTCGGGCAGGTCCATGGACCACAGGTCGACATCGAGGTCCAGCCGCTGAAGGTGCCGGGCCAGCAGGTGCTGCAGTTCGGATTCGGCGGCGCTGCCTGTCACGCTCGGCACGGCGAGCAGTTCCAGCAACGTCCGGGCGGCTGCGGCTTCGTCCACTGCGGCAAGCGCGGCTGCTTCAGCGTCGCTCAGGGTTGCGGTCATGGCAGTGCTGCTCCTCAGGGCTGTCCCGTAGCAGATCGACGTCAGGTCGATCCGGAGACTATGGCCGCACTTCCGGCGCAAACAATCCCCATCCACTGCTGTCCACCAGCGATTACTTGCAATATCAGAGGCATTCCGGTCAATCATTGCGCACTTGTCGGTTTCGAATCCTCCGGAGGCGCCCGTGGACCCCATCGACGAAGCGATCATCCGCTGTGTGCAGCGGAACGCACGGTCCACGTACGCCGAGATCGGCAGAGCCGCCAACCTGTCGGCGCCGGCAGCCAAACGACGTCTGGACCGACTCGTCGCCACCGGCGCGATCCGCGGCTTCACGGCTGTTCTCGATCCGCAGGTGCTCGCGTGGCGGACCGAAGCCTTCATCGAGGTCTACTGCCGGGGCAACCCCACGCCCGCGGAGCTGCGCCGCGCCTTGGAGGACGTCCCGGAGGTCGTCGAGGCATGCACCGTTTCGGGTGCCGCGGACGCCGTTCTCCACGTTCTCGCCGAGAGCAGCACACACTTGGAACAGGCCATCCAGCGAGTGCGCGCGACCGCGCCGGTCGAGCGCACGGAGAGCGTCATCGTGCTGTCCCGGCTGATCAAACGGCCGCATCCGTGACGGCCGTCGACCGGAATCGCCCGGCCGGGTGGCCGTGCGGCTCAGGACGCGCGCCAGCCGCTCCAACGCAGGACTGAGATCTCGACCATCGGCCCGTCGGGAGGACGGTCGGCGTACTGCCGGTATTTCGCCGTGAGGAGGCCGACGCGCCGGGCGGCCTCGGGGAAATGGTCCGGCGGGGGGAGCACACGGGCCTCACCGTCGGCCCGCACCCACCACAGGCGCTCCCAGTCCTCCTCGTAGTGGTCGGCCAGCAGACAGACCGTCGGATTGGCCGCGATGTTGGCCAGACGTTTCAGCCGCATCGTCCGTTTCGGTTTGTGGTCCACGGCCAGCATCACCGTGTCGCCGTCCAGGGCGAACACCACCGGCACCAGGTGCGGGCGGCTGTCGGTGCCGGTGGTCGCGAGGTGGGCGATGCGCGCCGCGGCGAACCGCTCACGCGCCTCAGCGCTCGTCAGAGTGGGCATCGCACTCCTTGTTCCGGCATCTCAGCGGTACCGGGCAGCCACTTCGGCCAGCCGGTCGAGGTGCTCCAGCGTCTCCCGTTCGGGCATCGTCGGCACGTAGAACAGCAGCCGTTCGACGCCCAGACGGCCGTAGCCCTCGATCTGCTCGGGCTCGTCGGGAGCCGCGTACACCGTCACCGGCACCTCGCGTTCGGCACGGGCGTGCAGTCGCTCGATCTGTGGACCGAGCTCCTGCGGCGGCACGCTGTTGGCCAGCCACGCGTCCCCGAGCTGCGCCACCCGCGGGAACGCGCCCTCGCCGCCGCCGACGTAGATCGGCGGATGGGGACGCTGCACGGGTTTGGGCCACGCGAAGACCGGATCGAAGTTCACGAACTCACCGTGGAACTCGGCCTTCTCCGCGGTCCACAGCTCTCGCATGGCGCGCAGCCGCTCGTCGGTGAGCCGACCACGGGTCGAGGGGTCCGTGCCGTGGTTCCTCATCTCCTCACGGTTCCAGCCGACACCGATACCGAAGATCACCCGGCCACCGGAGATCAGATCGAGCGAAGCGACTTCCTTCGCGGTGATGATCGGGTCTCGCTGCGGAATCAGCGCGATGCCGGTACCCAGCAGCAGCCGCTCGGTCACCACTCCGATCGCGGTCAGGGCCACGAAGGGGTCAAGGGTGCGGTAGTAGATCTCCGGCAGCTCACCACCGCCCGGGTAGGGCGTCCGGCGGTCGGCCGGGATATGGGAGTGCTCGGCGATGAACAACGAGTCGAAAGCACGTTCCTCAAGGGCGGTTCCGAGCGAGGTCGGGCTGATCCCCTGGTCGGTGATGAAGGTTGAGACTCCGAACTTCACGGCGGCTCCGTCGAGGCTTGAGTACGGGAACGAACGGGTGGCACAGATCTGTTGACTACCCGCCCCGGGCGATCCCGCTCCCCTGACCACCCGGGAGAACCATCGCGGAGCACGATTCGGGCTTCGCGGTTCGCAAGAGAGCGTCGTGGGGCGTCCGGACGAGCCTGAGAAGCCCCGACCGCTCCGGAACCCCCAGCGTGGCGTCGAGCGGATGCCACTCCGTCCCACGACTGACATCGTGTCAGATTGCGGCGCGACCGAGCGTGCGGCCCTCCGCAGGGGACGGGAGGGGCCGCTCGCACGTTGCGAAGCAAGCTCGAACACGTACGTGCGGCATGCCGCCGGCGACCGCACCGAACACCAGGGGGACGGCGCCTGCGGGGTGGCCGCGGCGATGTTCCGGCAGCGCCCGGCGCCGTGACGCACGCCCACCGCTCACGCTCACCCGGCGATGCCCTGCACCCCACCTCCGGGTCGAACGATGCCGGTACACGCCTCACTGCGAGCGGCGAGCACCTCGGCGGCCTCGCGCCGCCGGGCCGGGCAGGAAACAGCCGCCTGTCGCTCCCTCGGTCGCACCGAGAGCCAGAAATACCCCCTGGGGTATTAGTGCTAACCTCGGTGAGAGATACCCCCTGGGGTAAACCGTACGGAAGGAGTCATGCCGTGTTCTTCGTCGACCCCCTCGAGACCGCCGGCCTCGGCAACCGCAGCTATCTGGCGGGCGGCCGGCACGCCGCGCTCGTGGTGGACCCGCCGCGCGACATCGACCGGGTCATCGCCGCGGCAGCACGGCGCGGCGTGCGGATCGCCCTGGTCGTGGAGACACATCTGCACAACGACTACGTGACGGGCGGCCTGGACCTGGCGCGTGCCACCGGGGCCCAGTACCTGGTGCCCGCCGCCGCGCCGGTCTCCTTCGACCGGGTGCCGGTCGCCGACGGGGACGCCACCCCGGTGGACGAGGGACTGACGCTGCGCGCCATGGCCACCCCCGGGCACACCCCGCACCACACCTCGTACGTACTGGAGGAGGACGGTCGCGCAGTGGCCGCCTTCACCGGCGGTTCGCTGCTGATCGGCAGCGTGGGCCGGCCCGACCTGGTGGAGCCCCGGCTGACCGCAGCGCTGGCCCGCGCCCAGCACGCCTCCGCGCACCGGCTCGCCGACGAGCTCGACGACGCCGTGCCCGTGCTGCCGACCCACGGCTTCGGCAGCTTCTGTTCATCCGCGCAGGCCGACGGGAACACCACGACGATCGGCGCCGAGCGGGCCCGTAACGACGCGCTCGTCAAGGACGTGGACACATTCGTCGCCGAGCTGCTCGCCGGGCTGGACGACGTCCCCGCCTACTACGCGCACATGGGCCCGGCCAACGCCGCGGGTCCACGTCCGCTCGATCTGACGCCGCCCGCCCCGGCCGACGCCGAGCAGATCGCGCGGCGGCTGGCCGCAGGTGAGTGGGTGGTGGATCTGCGCAGCCGGGTGGCGTTCGCCGAGGGACATGTCGCCGGTTCGTTCAACTTCGAGGGCGAGGGGCAGCTCGCCACATATCTCGCCTGGCTGATTCCATGGGGCAGGCCCGTCACCCTCCTGGCGAGCAGCGCCTCCGACGTCGCGCACGCCCAGCGCGAGCTGGCCCGGGTGGGCGTCGGCCGCCCGGTGGCAGCTGCGACCGGTGACCCGCGGTCCTGGGTCCGCACGGCGGAAGAGCTGCGTTCGTTCCGCAGGTCGGACTTCGCGGGCCTGGCCGCGGCACGCGAGCACGGCGACCAGCCGGTGGTTCTCGATGTCCGCAGGGACACCGAACGCCGCGCCGGCGCGATAGCCGGGTCGGTGCACATTCCGGTGCACGAGCTGCCCAAGCGGCTCGACGAGGTGCCGGAAGGAGTCGTGTGGGTGCACTGCGCCGGCGGAATGCGGGCGGCGATCGCGGCGTCGCTGCTGGACGCCACCGGCCGGGAGGTCGTGGCGGTCGACGACGGGTTCGGCGCGGCGGAGGCCGCGGGCCTGACGCTCTCGCATCCGGCCGCCGATGCCCCTGCCAGGACGACCGGCGCCGCACCGGCCACCGCCTGACCACCGAACTCCCCGTCCCGCACTTCTGGAGCACTTCCCCATGTCTTCCCTGATGTCCTTCTTCAGGCGCGGCCCTGGCCGTGTCACCCCGGCCGAGGCCCTGCGCAGGACCGCCGACGGTGCGGCGGTCCTGCTCGACGTTCGCGAAACCTCCGAGTGGAATGCCGGACATGCCCCGGACGCCGTCCATCTGCCGCTCTCCCGGCTGGCAGCCGGGCAGTCGCTGCCCGCTTCGGCGGCAGGTCGCCCGGTAGTGGTCATCTGCCGTTCCGGCAACCGGTCCCAGCAGGCCGCCCGCATTCTCGCCGGACGCGGCACCGAGGCCGTCGATGTCACCGGCGGTATGACCGCCTGGGCGGCCGAGGGACTGCCTGTCCGGAACCGTCACGGAGCGGCGGGCACCGTCGCATGAGCACCCTCGTCCTGGCCCTGGCCGCCGGTGCCGTGGTCGGTCTGGCACTGGGCGGGCTGGGCGGCGGCGGCAGTGTCCTCGCCGTTCCCGCGCTGATCTACCTGCTCGGCTTCACCCCGGCCGCGGCCACCACCGCAGCTCTGCTGATCGTCATCGCGACCTCCCTGACCGGACTGGTCGCGCACGCCAGGGACGGTCACGTCCGCTGGCGGACCGGCGGTCTCTTCGCCGTCGCCGGCATCGTGCCGGCGGCGGTGGCCGGGGCTCTGTCGGTCCGGATTCCGGCGGGGGTTCTGACGGCGGCGTTCGCGCTGCTCGCGGTGGTGGCGGCAGTGCGGATGATCCGGCCGCGGGCGCCTGCGCGGCGCGAGGCGGCTTCGGCCGGGCCGAACACCGCGGACGCCGCGGACCGTACGGGCGCCGGGCGGATCGCCCGCGCCGGGGCCGGTCTCGGCGCCGTGACCGGGTTCCTCGGGGTCGGCGGAGGTTTTCTCGCCGTGCCCGCGCTGGTCACCGTCCTCGCCATGCCCATGACGGCGGCGGTCGGCACCAGCCTGCTCGTCATCACGGTGAACTCCACGGCCGCCCTGGCCACCCGCCTCACCACGCCCACCTCGCTGGACTGGGCGGTGATCGCCCCGTTCACGGCGGCGGCGGTCCTCGGCGCGTGGGACGGGAAGCGGCTGGCCGGCAAGGTGTCCACGGCCGCACTCCAGCGGATCTTCGGCGCTGCGCTGCTCGCCGTGGCCCTCTTCATGCTGGTCGATGCCGTGGCCTGAGCCACGGCACCGACCCCGGATCCGGGCTCAGGCCAGCGAGAGGAAGAGCTTCTCCAGCCGGGCGCGCATCTGGTCCCGGTCGGCCGGCTCCGCGCCGTCGTCGGCCATGCAGTGCTGAAGGCCCGTCGCAATGATCGCGAAGCCGGCCCGGTCGAGCGCGCGCGAAACGGCTGCCATCTGTGTGATGACATCCTCGCAGTCCCGGCCCTCCTCGATCATCCTGATGATCGCGGCAAGCTGGCCCTGAGCGCGACGAAGGCGGTTGAGTACCGACTTCAGTTCGTCCGCCGCCATGTCGATTTCCACACATCCTCCTCCGAATACCCCAAGGGGTATTCTACCCTGTCCGAGGTACGCCCCGGCGATGAAAGGAAACACCCCTCGTGACCAGCCCCGCCTCCCTCTCCCCCGCCCAGGCCGCAGCCCGGATCGCGGAATTCACCGTCATCGACGTGCGGGCCCCGGGCGAGCACGCCGCCGGGCACGTGCCCGGCGCGCTGAACATCCCGCTGGACCGCCTCGAAGAGGCGCTGCCCGCCCTCAAGGCGGCGGCGGCCCGCGGATCCCTGCTCGTGGTATGCGCCTCCGGCGTGCGTTCCACCCGCGCCTGCGACATCCTCGCCGCGGCGGACATCGACGCCGTCACGCTGTCCGGCGGCACGTCCGCATGGGAGGGCGAGGGCCACGACCTGGACCGTCCCGCCGGTGCCCGGGCCACCTGGCCGATGGAGCGTCAGGTCCGGTTCGCCGCCGGTTCGCTCGTGGTGGCCGGTCTGCTCATGGGCCGGCGTTTCCCGGCAGCGCGTTGGCTGTCGGCCGGCGTCGGCTCCGGCCTGGTCTTCTCCGCGGTGACCAACACCTGTGGAATGGCCGCCGTCCTTTCGAAGCTGCCGCACAACCGGGCCCCGCGCTCGGCCGCGGACTTCGACGCCACGCTGGACGCCCTGCAGGGCTGAAGCGGTCCGGACGTACCCGTACGGCTGGAGCCGGTCACGCCACGCGCGTGACCGGCTCCAGCCGCGAACAAGCAGGTCAGAGCTCATCCCGGACAAGGGCGAGCAGGCGGTCGAGCACCCGCGGTCCCCCGGCGCGCACCCCGTCGTGCTCGAACTCGTTCGTCACCCACGTGCGCAGTCCGCGGATCGACGCGGCGGTGCGCAGCGCGTGCGCGGTGTCGACGTACATGTCGTCGTGATAGACGGCCGCGGCTACCGGTACGTCATTGGCGGCGAGGCGCTCGGTGTCGTACAGCTCGGGCCAGTCGGTACGGGAGGCGAGCAGTTCGGCGGTCTCGCGCAGCGGGCGCAGGGCCGGGTCCACGTCGAAGTGCCAGGGGTGGATGCTCTCGCCGGTGAAGAGCACGGGCGCGTCGCCGGCCAGGGCGGTGGCGGCGTCGAACTGCGGGAATTCGGCGCGGACCCGCTCGGCGGCCCAGCCGGTGGGCTCCTTGCCCTGGCCGTAGATCGCCTCGTGCATCAGGGCGTACAACGGGTGGCCCGCAAATGAGTTGGCGGTGCGCATGGCCTCCTGGAACGTGTCGGAGAGCTCGGTGCCCAGCGGCGTGCGGACGAAGGCGTTCTCGAGCAGGTAGTGCAGCTGGTGGCTGCCGTTGCCGCCGCCCAGCATGATGCCCAGGGACTGGAATCCCTCGGGCGTCAGGCGGTGTCCGGCACTCTCCGGGCGGTGCTCCAGCAGGTACGCGGCGACCTCGCGGGCGCGCTCGACGTCCTGCGGGTAGCGGGCGTAGTGGGCGGCGACCTTCCGCTCGATCCGGGGGTACGCGGCCCGGTACACGTCGTCGGCGTGGGCGTCGAGCGAGGGCAGTCCACCGGTGATCAGGACGGCCTCGAGCCCCTCGGGGGCGGCCGAAAGGTAGCGGACCGCGCAGAAGCCGCCGAACGACTGGCCGAGCACGGTCCACGGGGCGCCGCCGGTCAGCTGCGGCCGGATCAGCTCGCAGTCGCGCACGATGTTGTCGGACCGGAAGTGGGCGAGATAGTCGGCCTGCTCGCGCGGGCCGCCGCGCAGCGGGAGAGTCTGTCGGTTGGCCGGCGTGGACAGCCCGGTGCCGCGCTGGTCGAGCAGCAGCACCCGGAACTCCTTCACCGCCCGCCCCAGCCAGGCCTCGGTGCCGACGAAACGACGGGCACCGAAGCCGGGTCCGCCCTCCAGGTACACCAGCCACGGCAGCTCGTCGTCGACCCTGCCGCTCGCGACGGCCTCCCGGCCGAAGATCTCGATCTGCTCGCCGCCCGGATCGGCGTGATCGAGCGGGACGGTGAAACAACGGTCGGTGAGAACCACGCCGGGCTGCCGGTAACTGGTCACAAAGTGCTCCTGAATCAGACGTATCACGGACAGTTCAGCACACGCCCGTGACTCGGACAGTCGCGGCCCGTGTGCGACGCGCCCGGAGGGCTCCTAGCGTGCACTCATGATCCGGTTCGAGCAGGTCAGCAAGGTCTATCCGGACGGTACGACCGCGGTCGACGGGCTGTCCTTCGAGGTCGCCGAGGGGGAGCTCGTCACCCTCGTCGGGCCGTCGGGCTGCGGCAAGACCACCACGATGATGATGGTGAACCGGCTGATCGAGCCGACCTCGGGCCGGATCCTGGTGGACGGCGAGGACATCGCGGGGATCGACCCGGTGCGGCTGCGCCGCCGGATCGGCTACGTCATCCAGCAGGTCGGACTCTTCCCGCACCGGACGATCCTCGACAACACCGCGACCGTTCCCTCCCTGATCGGCTGGAAGCGGGGCAGGGCCCGGGAGCGGGCGGCGGAACTGCTGGACCTGGTGGGACTCGACCCGAAGACGTACGGCTCCCGCTACCCCGCCCAGCTCTCCGGCGGCCAGCGCCAACGGGTGGGTGTCGCACGGGCGTTGGCCGCCGACCCGCCGGTGCTGCTGATGGACGAACCGTTCGGCGCGGTCGACCCGGTGGTGCGGGAACGGTTGCAGAACGAGTTCCTGAGTCTGCAGGCAGCCGTCAAAAAGACGGTCCTGTTGGTTACCCATGACATCGAGGAAGCGGTCCGGATGGGCGACCGGATCGCGGTGTACGGAGACGGGCGCATCGAGCAGTTCGACAAGCCGGCCACCGTGCTCGGCACGCCGGCGACGCCGTACGTGGCCCAATTCGTCGGCGCTGACCGGGGACTGAAGCGGCTGTCGGTCACCACGATCGAGCGGGACGACCTGGAGGAGCCGCCGATCGCACTGCTCGACGAACCCGCACGCTCGGCGGCGGCCCGGCTGAACGACGCGGGGGCCCGCTGGGCGGTCGTGCTCGGCGACGAGGGCGAACTGCACGGCTGGGTGCCGGCGGACGCACTGCGGATCGCCGGGGAACACGCCACGGTCGGCGAACTGGCGCGCCGGATGGACGCGTGGGTTCCGGTGGGGGCTCCGCTGAAGCAGGCGTTCAGCGAGATGCTGCAGCACGACGCCGGGTGGGTGGCGGTGCTGGACGGGTCGCGCTTCCTCGGCGTACTGACTCCGGCGAAACTCCACGAGGCGCTGCGCCGGTCGGTGGACGCGGACGCGCGGGGAGTGGGGCGCGACGAGGTGCAGTTCGACTCGGTGGCGGACGCCTGACGGACCGGTGGGCCGGTGCGACCGGGGGACGGCCGCTGCCGGACCACCTGGTACCGCGACCAGGCCTACCACTCCGTCCCCTGGCGTGGCGCATGGAGCAGCGAGGGCGGAGGCCCCGCGATGGGGCACGGCATCCGTCGCGAGCCGTCGGCGGTGACGGCATGACCGAGGCGCTGGAACTCGTCCGCCGCCACGGCGACCACATCGCGGTCACGGTGGCCGGCAGTGGGGTGGAACCGATGCGGTACGTGTACCGGCCGGAGGCGCGCCGGGCGGCGCCGAAGCCGTACCTCCATCCGCCGCGCACCCTGCCGGACCGGGTGGTGACCGACTGCCGTCCCCGGAGCCACGCTGAGCCGCCGCTACCGGGTGCTGGTCGCGGACGGTGTCCGGGACCTCGAGCGGATCACCGCACGGATCACGGAACTCCCCTGGTAGGTGCGCGCACGCCGCTCAGCTGCGCGGAATGAGCTTCTTGGACTCCAGGTAGTTCCGGGCGACGTCCTCGGGGAGCCGCCGCCAGCTGTCCACCTGCTCGTTCATCCGGGCGAGATCGGCGGTCGTCAGCGCGGTGTTGAGCCGGTCCAGTGCGTCGCGTACGCCCGGGCTTCCCGCCCGGGACCGGTTGACGACGGGGACGAGGTAGTCGGCGTTCTGCAGATGTTTGTCGTCGGCGAGCAGGACCAGCCCGAAGTCGTCGAGGGTGGCGTCGGTGGTGGTGGTCAGGACCATCTGGTCCCGACCGCTCCGAACGGCCTGTTTCGCCTGTGTGGTGCCGACGCCCTTGGGATCGACGGCGGCGATGTCGATGCCGTACGTCTTCTTCAGTCCCGGAGCGCAGTAGGGCCGCTGCACGCATTCGTCGCCCGCGGCCAGCCGTACGGGAAGCCCTGACCTGCCCAGGTCGCTGAGCGTCCTCAGCCGGTGCTTCGCCGCGTACGGGGCGGTGACCGCGAACGCGTTCTGGTCGACGGCGCGGCCCGGGTCGAGGACGGTGAGGCCACGGGCCGTGGCGAGGGCACGCAGGGCCCGCATGGTGATGTCGAGGTCGGGTGAGCCGACGGGGGCGGCGTCCGCGCCGCTCTTCTTCGCGTTCAGCCAGTCGGCGAAGGTCGCGGCGTACTCCGGTACGACGTCGATCTGGCCGCTCTCCAGAGCCGGTTCGTAGATCTCCCGGTTGGTGACGGAGATGACCTTGGTGGAGTAGCCGGCCCGGTCGAGCAGCAGCGCGTACATCTGGGCGAGCAGGTCGCTCTCGGTGAAGCCCGCGGATCCGATGGTGAGGTGTTTGCTGTCGCCCGGCGGACCGGTGACCGTGCCCTGGTCCTCCAGGGCGGGCCCGGTGGTGCACCCGGCCGCGGTCAGCAGCAACGTCAGGAGCAGGGGTACGGTCCGGCCGTCCCTCATCAGGATTCCTCGCCGCGCACCCAGTCGGGGGCGAGCCGCTGCCCGAGCTCAAAGCTCCCTTCGACGATCAGGGCGAACGCGGCGACGAGGATCGCCCCGGCCACCACCTGCGGGGTGGAGGCGAGGTTGAAGCCGGCGGTGATGATGCGGCCGAGTCCCCCACCGCCCGCCAACGCGGCCAGAGTGGCGGTGGCGACGAGCTGGACGGCTGCGATCCGTACACCGGTGAGGATCAACGGCAGGGCGAGCGGCGCTTCGACCCGCAGCAGCAACTGCCGCCCCGTCATGCCCATGCCTCGGGCTGCCCGCACGACATCACGGTCGACCTCCCGCATCCCCACGTACGCGTTGGTGAGCAGCGGCGGGACGGCGAACAGCACCAGGGCGACGACGGTCGGCCCTTCGCCGTACCGGCCGATCGGGGTGAGGAGCAGCAGGACCAGGACGGCGAAGGTGGGGACGGCGCGGCCGATGTTGGAGATGTTGACGGCGAGTGCCCCGCCCTTGCCGAGGTGACCGAGGACAAGAGCAGCGGGCAGCGCGACGAGGCAGCTGATCAGCAGGCAGACGACGGTGAGGACGAGGTGCTGTTCGAGCCGGTGCCAGATGCCGTTGTCACCGGTCCAGTGGGCGGAGCTGGTGAGCCAGGACCAGGTGTCGGAGAGGGTGTTCACGACTGCCTACGGGTCCACGGGGTCAGCAGCCGCTGCACGCCGAGCAGCAGCAGGTCGGCGGCGACGGCGATGACGACGCAGAGGACGGACGCGGTGAGCACCTGGGCCTTGAAGTAGGTGTTCATCCCGGAGTAGATGAGATTGCCGAGCCCCCCGTAGCCGACGATCGCACCGACGGTGACCAGGGAGACCGCGGAGACGGTGGCGATCCTCAGCCCGGCCATGGCGGCGGGCAGAGCGAGCGGCAGCTCCACGGCGACAAGGAGCCGGACGGGCCCGTAGCCCATGCCGCGCGCGGCATTCCGCGTTTCCTCGGGCACGGCGCGCAGTCCGGCGAGGATGTTCCGTACGAGAAGGGTGAGCGAGTAGAGGACGAGCCCCGCGACGACGAGCGAGGCGGAAAGTCCGTAGACCGGCAGAAGCAGCGAGAACATGGCGAGCGACGGCACGGTGTAGAGGATGGTCGTCACGCCGAGGACGGGTCCTGCCGCCCAGCGCAGGCGACGGGCGGCAAGCGCGAGCGGAAGGGCGAGGAGCAGTCCGACGCACACGGAGACCGCGGTCAGCCGGAGGTGCTGGAGGACGGCGTCCAGGAGGATTTCGCGACGGCTGGTCAGATAGGCACCGCAGATCCAGTCATTGCGCGCGAGGCAGTCGTCGGGGGGCGCGGTCACGAGTTCATTGGAGCGCGGGAGCCGGGCACCCGCGCGTCTTGATCGACTGTTCGTGGGGCAGGCGTACGGGGCTGAGGGCGGCGCCCGGAGCGGCCGCCGTCGCCGCTTCCTCGGGTGACCGGGCGGGTCCGTTGCCTTGTGCCATTCAGCCTGCCGCCCGCCTCCGCCAGACTTATGATCACCGTCCCGCGCCTTCGCGGGCCTGCGTTCACCTGCCGCACCCCGCAGCCGGAGCGCAACGGATCAGGGCACGAGGAGAGGTCATGGGCACTCAGTTCGAGGCGACGGTCGAGATCGACCGGCCGATTGCAGAAGTCTTCGCCTACCTCGCCGACGGCGAGCACGACCCGGAGTTCAGCCCACGAGTGCAGCGGATCGACAAATCGCCGTCCGGGCCGACAGCGGTGGGGACGGTCTTCAGGAGCACGGTGAAGGACGCCGGTATGAGGACTCAGCGGGAGTTCGGGATCACCGAACTCGTAGCGCCCACACGCATCCGCTGGGCGGAACGCTCGAAGAACCTCGTCACCGCCACCACCGGCGGCTACGACCTCGAGGCCACGGCCGACGGGAGGACCCGGGTGCGGATCTTCAATGTTCTGGAGGGCCACGGCATCGGCAAGCTCGTCGTCGGCTTCGCCGCCGGTGCCGCGCGCAAGGACGCCCCTGCGTTCGGGCAGCGGATCAAGGCGGCGGTGGAGGCGTCGAGCAACCGTTGAGAGCGCCGCTCCGTGTACGGGTGCGCGTGATGCGGGAGTCGAACCGTCGTCGGACGTCCGCACGACTCGATCGGAGCGGCGGACGCGGCACATGGGTTCTCGTACGCACCTCGCACGCGAGGCGATGGAGTGAGCCGCACTTGCTGCGTATGGGTGGCAACCGCGCGCCCATCGTCGGGTGAGCCCGCGCGTGACGGTAGACCATGAGCAGACCTCACCTTCTTCCGTACCCACAGAGGAGCCCCCGCATGGGGACACCCGGCCATGCCGACGCCGCGTACGGCTTCGACCCTCTGCACGCGATGCACGGCGACTGCACGCTGCGGCGTTCCCCCCGGGATCAGCCGCACGGAGAGGCTGATCGACCGCAACCGCGCGGTGAGGGAGGAGCGCGGCGTCACGACCGAACCGGTCCGGGCGATCGACCTCGACATCGCGACCGGCGTGTGGGCGGACATGAGGGGGAACGGCGAGGCGGACGCCTGGCCCGGACGCGGGTACGGGTGGCCCGGAGGCCGGCTCACCCATCGCGCTACGCGTTCATGACGAGGAACCTGATCCACCTGGCGCGACTGCTCGAGGACGCGGGTGGATTCCGGCGCACGGGAGCAGCGCCGGGAGGGGGGCGCCGGCCGTCGCCTCGACGTCGACACCCCCGAGCGCCACTGATGCCGGCTCCCGGAATGGCGAACGGCGCGATCCGAGGTGACCGCACCGTGAACACAAGGAATATCCCCGGGGATGTGACGAGGCTCCCGGTGGACGGGTTGCCGAGCAACGTCATCCACCAGGAGCCTCGAGTGCCTGTCCACCCCTCTGCCATCGACCTGCCCAGCTCTGCCCCGGGGGTTCCTGACGTCGGAGTTGACGGCGCATCGGCTGTCGGTCGGGACCCGGTGGCGGCGTCCTTGTCAGACGCGACGCCTCTTGCTGCCCCTGGCCGACCCCCCGGAATCCCCGGACCGATTCCGACGGGCCGCGGGTTCCAAGTGATGCGGGTGGCGCGGTTACCACCCGTAGTGGTCACCGATCACCCGGAAGCTGCCCACGACGCCATCGTTGGCGAACAGGCCGCCCTGGACCGTGGGGGTCACGACGCCGTGGGTGGCGCCGTGGGGACCGACGGTGGCAACCGGAGAGCCGTTGTCGCAGGTGGACCCGCGATAGACCTCAACAGTCTTCCAACTGTCGTTGCTGATGCTGAAGCTGCTTGAGCCCAGTCCGCTGGCCGCGGTGATGCAGCCCTCGGAGGCGGCGGAGTACGTCCGATCGTTGAATTGAATTTGTCCGTCCCGTCCGCCGTCGTAGCCACGGTCCGAACCGCGGTCGTAGCCACCGTCGCGACCCCCGTCACCACGCCCCCCGTCATCACGGCCTCCATAGCCGCGGCCTCCGTCATCACGGCCCCCGTAGTCGCGGCCTCCGTCATCACGGCCCCCGTAGTCGCGGCCTCCGTCATCACGACCCCCGTCATCACCGCCGCCGTTCCCGTTCCCGCTGTCCCCATTGGGGAGCGTCCCAGTGGGGGCGGCCTTCGGGACGGACGGCACGGACTTCGGGACGGCCGGGGCCGCTTGAGGGGCGGACGGGGCGGCCTGGGTGGACCCGTCGGCCGAGGCATACGTGATGCCGGTGACGGCAAGGACCGATGCGCCTACTGCGGCGGCGGTCACGGCGAATTTGCGCGTGGTCATGTCACTTCTTCCTGTCTCAGAGACGCCGGCCGTGCAGCCGACCTGTGACGAAACGTACTAATCACCCCCTTTAGCTGTCATATTGGGCATATCGAAGGTGTGACACCAGGGGGCCGACCGGGCGTACGCACGAGAAGCGGCAGCCCGAGCCGGTCGGTCAGCCGGGGCGACGGACCCGCCGGCGGCGAGAGGACGCGGTGAGCCGCAGCGTTCGGAGAGCGGCTCGACGGGCGAAGCAGTGGTCATTCCGGCCGCGCCCACGGAGGGATGGGGCGGCCCGGCGAGACCCACAGATGACCTCCCCACGAGGAGAACCGGTCGTGAGGAGTGCACCGCCCTGCTCACCGTGAAACAGGCCCGCAGGACCTCCGTCGTCCTGAAGGGGTCGGCACGGACGAAAGCGCTCGGCCCGGTCGCCCCAGGACAAGCGCCTCTGCCGGTCGTTCATCCCCCCAGCCGGCCCAGCACGCTGAGAAGATCGGGCCATTGCTCCTCCGGCTGGGAGCCGGTGAGTCGCATGTAGTGCGGCCCTGCCACCCACGCCAGGAAGAACGTGGTGAAGTCGTCGGCCGCCCTCTCGAAGACGGCGGACTTCCACCATTCGATCCCGGTGTCGGGGAAGTACCAGACCGCCCCCGTCGAACGGTTGACGAAGATCGGTTCATCGGAGACGACGCCGGCGCAGAACCATTCCTCGCGGCCGAGGCCGACTTCGGCCCCGTCGACCGGGTCCGCGTAGAACTGCATGCTGCCTACCGTCGCGGCATCGAAAACGGTCACGTCTCCGCACGTGCCCCCGTCGCATACCGCGAGGAACTCCCGGTACCGGTCCGGCAGGTCGGCTCCGATCCTCTCGGGCCGAGCCCCGGCGGGCAGCGAATTCAGCATGCTCCACTCCTTGCGCGTAGCGGCCGTTGCGCGCAATTCCTCCACCACCCGCCGGAGTTCGGCAGTCACCTCGTGTTCCCCCACCATTCGATGCGGACATCGGGCGACCGTTGCATGCCGGTACAGAGGCGTGAACCACCAGGGCATGCGCAGGTTCCGACTACTGGTCCCTGATCCGTCGCACAACGGCGCGGGGGCCGGCCGAGTCTCGGCTGCGATCTATGTCTGCTCGGTGGACTGCTGGGCGGCCTCGCGTTCGCCGGCGCTGACCAGCCCTGTCTCGTAGGCGACGATGACGGCCTGGACACGATCACGGAGTCCGAGCTTGGCCAGGATGCGGGCGACGTGCGTCTTGACGGTCGCCTCGGCCAGGTGGAGGCGGGTGGCGAGTTCGGCGTTGCTCAGCCCTCGGGCCAGCAGGCCGAGGACCTCCAGTTCGCGCGGGGTGAGCGAGGCGAGGTCGCGGTGGAGGGCGGCGGTGTCGCTGCCACGCCGGGTGAACCGCTGCACGAGGCGGCGGGTGATGGCGGGCGCGAGGAGAGCGTCGCCGGTACGGACCGTGCGGACGGCCGCGGTCAGGTGCTCGGGGGTGACGTCCTTGAGGAGGAAACCGCTGGCCCCGGCGGACAGTGCCGCGTAGACGTATCGGTCGAGGTCGAAGGTGGTCAGGATGATGACGCGGGGTTCGTCGGGGGTGCCGGTGAGGATGCGGCGGGTGGCCTCAAGGCCGTCCATCTCTGGCATCCTGACGTCCATCAGGACCACGTCGGGACGTGTGCGTCGGACCGCTTCGACCGCTTCGGTTCCGTTGGTCGCCTCGGCGACGACGTCGATGCCGTCGGCGCCGAGGATCAGGCGGAATCCGGTGCGGACCAGGGTCTGGTCGTCGGCGAGGAGCACACGCAGCGGCTCGGTCACGATGTCTCCAAGGGGATCAGGGCCTCCACACGGTAGCCGCCGGTCAGGCGTCGGCCGGTGTTCAGGGTTCCGTCGTAGACTGCGAGGCGCTCGCGCAGGCCGATCAGGCCCCGGCCGCTTCCGGCGGCCGCGCCCGGGTGTCCACCGGTGTCGGTGACTTCCACCCGGAGCCGTTCCGGGCCGTATTCGACCGTCACGGTGGCGGTGGCGCCGGCCGCGTGCTTCACGGTGTTGGTCAGGGCTTCCTGGATCACGCGGTAGGCGGCGAGTTCGAGGCCGGGCGGGAGAGGACGGGGCGGGCCGGTCACGGTCAGGTCGACGGGCAGTCCGGTGTCCTGGACCCGCCCGACCAGCGCTTCCAGCTGGTCCAGGCCGGGTTGCGGGGCCAGCTCCGCCGCCGTATGGGCCAGGTCCGCACCTCCGTCCGTCCCCTCGCCCTGGTCGGCCATGGTGAGCAGTCCCATGACGTGGCGCAGCTCGGTCATGGCCGCCCGCCCGCCCGCCTCGACGGCGAGCAGCGCCTCGCCGGCCTGCTCGGGGGAGGTTTTCATGATCTTGCGCGCGGCGCCGGCCTGGATGATCATCACGCTGACGTTGTGCGTGACGACGTCGTGCAGTTCACGGGCGATCCTGGCCCGCTCATGCTCGACGGCCCGGCGCAGCGCCTCGGACTGTTCGCGTTCCAGGGCGGAGAGCCGGGTGCGGCCCTCGTCGGTTCGGAGTTTCCAGGTACGCAGGCCGACGGCGGCCACGGCCATCGGGACCAGGATCAGCAGGGCGATGTATTCGTTGGGGACGATCGGTGTCACCGAGTTCCCCGAGGTGCCGACCAGGACGACCGACACCGGCAGCGCCGCCAGGGTCACCACCCGGTACGGGCTGTAGACGGCGGCGCTGTAGACGGCGATGACGAACGCGTAGAAGGTCAGCCGCAGGACGCTCTGCGGCGTCGCCAGTGTCGCGGCCGTCACGATGCACAGCACGGCGAGCGGGTAGCGGCGGCGCAGCGCCAGGGCACCCGAGGCGATGACCGCGAGCATCACCATGAAGGCCATGCCGCCGGGACCGGACGGGCGCGGCACGACGCGCTCCACACCGGGTGCGATCTCACGCACCACGACGTTGTCGGCGTTGTCGATGCCGTAGTAGACGGTGGCGATTCCGAGTGCCAGTGCCACCAGCGCGTCGAACTGCCAGGCGCGCCGGGTGGGCCGCAGCAATGGACCGCTCGGAAGCCTTGCGTCGCGGACCGTCCGGCGGGCGGCTTCCCGCAGCCGCTCCAGCGTCGTACGTACATCCATCACCGGTTCATTGTCGCCGCCGGGCGAACTCGCGGAGTCCGTCCCGGTGGCCATTCCCACCGCACCGGATACATCACCCGCCTACATCGCAGGGATGACGTTTCCGGGGCTCGTCCCATTGCGGTACCGCAATGGGTTCGGGCGGGCGACGTGTGCGGGCCGGGCCTGCTCCTAGCGTTCAGGCAGCCGACTGCCCGTACCCAAGGAGCCTCTCATGACCATGCCGGTGATCGAACTGCGCGAGGTGAGCCGCCGATACGACGGCGGCCCGCCCGCTCTGCACGAGGCGTCGCTGACCGTGCAGCCCGGCGAGGCCGTCGCGATCCTCGGCCCTTCCGGCAGCGGCAAGTCCACGCTGCTCAATCTGATCGCGGGCCTGGACCGGCCCGACGCGGGGACCGTCACCGTGGACGGGGTGCGGGTGGACCAGTTGAGCGAAGCCGGATCGGCGCTCTACCGGCGGTCGAAGATCGGTATGGTCTTCCAGTTCTTCAACCTGCTCGACGATCTGACCGTCACCGACAATGTCGTCCTGCCCGCGCGCCTCGCGGGTATGGCACGTGGCAAGGCGGACCAGCGGACGGCGGAACTCCTGGAACTGCTGGGCCTCGACCGGCACGCCCGCGCCTACCCGGGGCGGCTGTCCGGCGGCGAGCGGCAGCGCGTCGCGGTGGCCCGGGCGTTGATGAACCGGCCGGCGCTGCTCCTGGCCGACGAGCCGACCGGGGCCCTGGACACGGCCGCCGGACAGGACGTCAGCAGGCTGCTCGCCGGCCTCAATGCCGAGGGCCAGACCATCGTCGTGGTCACCCACGACCTGGCCTTGGCCCGGTCGTGCACGAACCGTACGGTCCGGATCGCCGACGGCCGGATCACCGAAGACGTCCGGTCGCAGGCCGCCGCCTCGGAGGCCGTCCGATGAGAGCGCTCGGCAAGGTGGTGCGCTCGGGGGTGGGACGACGCCGGGTGCAGACGCTGGTGATCGGGCTCGTCACGATGATGGCGGTGGCCACCTCCGTCCTCGGGGGATCGCTGCTCGTGGTTTCGGGCGCGCCCTTCGACGACGCCTTCGCCAAGCAGCACGGCGCGCATCTGTCCGTGCAGTTCGACGCGGGCAAGGTGAGTGCCGGGCAGCTGTCGAAGTCCAAGGACGCCGAAGGGGTGAGCAGTGCGGCCGGGCCGTTCGGTACGGCGACGGTCACCCCGCGCTCGGACGGGGCGGGGCCCGGGTGGCCGATGACCGTGGTCGGCCGGAGCGATCCCGGCCGGGACGTGGACGAGGTGGCACTGCTCGACGGGCGGTGGCCCACGCACTCCGGCGAGATCGTGCTGTCCGCCAACTCCTCGCTCTTCCCGACCATGGGCATGAAGATCGCCTTCCCCGATCTGTCCGGCGGTCCGACACTGACGGTGGTCGGTGTGGCCCGCTCGGTCACGCAGACCGCTGACGCCTGGGTGGTTCCGTCCCAGATGCCGGCGCTCACCGCGCCCGGCAGCGGCGGCTACCAGATGCTCTACCGCTTCACCGACGCGGGCACCGCCGCGCAGATCACCGCGGGCGGCAAGGCCGTGACGGAATCCCTGCCGCCGGGAACGGCCGTCGGCGAACAGTCATGGCTCACCGTCAGGAAGACCGCCGAGCGCGACACCGCCCCCTACGTCCCCTTCCTCATCGCGTTCGGCGCCCTGGGCCTGGTCATGTCGGTGCTCATCGTCGGCAACGTCGTCGCGTCGGCCGTCGGCACGGGAACGCGCCGCATCGGCATCCTCAAGGCCGTCGGCTTCACCCCGGCCCAGGTCGTGCGGGCCTACGTGGGCCAGGCGCTGATCCCGGCCGGCGTCGGCACGGCCCTCGGTGTCCTCGTCGGCCACCTGCTCGCCGTCCCCGTACTGGCCGAGACCGAGGAGGTCTACGGCACCTCGTCCCTGGCCATCGCCCCCTGGGTCGACCTGGCGGTGATCGCCGGGGTGCTCGGCCTGGTGGCGGCGACCGCGTGGGCGAGTTCCTGGCGGGCCGGGCGGCTGCGTACGGTCGATGCGCTCGCCGTCGGACGTACCGCTTCGGCGGGGCGCGGCCGGTGGGCGGCCCGCCTGACCGGACGGCTGTCGTTGCCGCAGCCGGTCGCCCTGGGCCTGGCCCGGCCCTTCGCGCGGCCCGCCCGCGCGCTGGCCATGGGCACGGCGATCCTGTTCGGCGCCATCGCCGTCACGTTCACCGTGGGGATGGGCGCCTCGCTCGGCCAGGTGATGAAAGCCAGGGCCCACGACGCCGCCGATGTCACCGTGCCCGAGCCCTTGCCGGACTTCGGACCCCAGGGCCCTGGTCCCGGGAAGCAGCCCAAGGCCGATCCCGCTGCAGTAGCCGCGGCAGTCGAGGCCGCCGCCGGAACCGGGAAGTACTACAGCGCCACGACGGTACGGGCGACCGTGTCCGGCCTGACCGGCACCGTCGACGTGATCGCCTTCACCGGCGACGCCTCCTGGGGTGGCTACACGATGGTGTCGGGCCGCTGGATCGACAAGCCCGGCGAGGCCGTGGTCCCGACCCCCTTCCTGGCCGCCACCGGCACCCGCATCGGCGACACCGTCACCCTGAACGGCCTGGCCGAGCCGGTCACGGTCCGGATCGTCGGCGAGGTCCTCGACCCCCGCCACGGCGGCATGCAGGTCTTCACCGACGCCTCGACCCTCACGGCCGCACATCCCGACCTGACGGAGACGAGCCATCACATCGCGGTCACGTCAGGCACCGACATGACCGGCTACGTCGACGCGCTGAACGAGGACCTGGCACCGCTGGGGGTCACCGCTCGGGCCGGCGGGCTCGACGCCGGGGGCGACATGGTCGTCACGCTCAACGCGCTGTCCGTCATCCTCACGCTGATGCTCGTCGCCGTCGCCGCGCTCGGCGTGCTCAACGGCGTGCTGCTCGACACCCGCGAACGCGTCCGGGAGATCGGTGTCCACAAGGCGCTCGGCATGACCCCCCGACAGACCGTCGCGATGGTCCTCACCTCGGTCGTCGTGACCGGACTGGTCGCGGGCGCTCTGGGCGTGCCGCTCGGCGTGGCCCTGCACGGCTGGGTCATCCCCGCGATGGGCGACAGCGTGGGGCTCCGCCTCCCCGGTTCCGTCATCGCCGTCTACCACGGGGCCGAACTGCTCCCGCTCGCACTCGGCGGCCTGCTCATCGCCACCCTGGGTGCGCTTCTGCCCGCCGGCTGGGCCGCCGGGGCCCGAACCGCCACGGCCCTGCGCACCGAATAGGAGGCCGGGTTCAGAGCACCCCCCCCCAGCCGGGCGACGTCGACGGTGCGCAGTCCAGCTTCTCCGCCGAGAACCTCGCGGCGGGCGGTGTCGTGGCCGGCGGGAAGGTGCATGCCGACGGCTTGGACTTCACCTTCCTGCCGGGCTCGCCGGTGTCGAGGACAACGCCCTCGCCCATGGCCAGGTCGTTCCGCTGTCCGGCCACGCGTCACGTGTCGGACTGCTCATGACCGCGACGCTCGCCACGGACGGACCGGACTCGGCGTCATGACCAGGCCAGCAGTTCCTCCACCGGCCACGATGTGATGACCCGTTCGGCCGGCACACCGCACTCCTCCGCCCGGGCGCAGCCGAAGATCTGCCAGTCGAGCTGCCCCGGCGCGTGCGCGTCGGTGTCGATCGCGAACAGCACGCCTGCGTCGACGGCCCGCCGCAGCAGTCGTCGGGGCGGATCGAGCCGCTCCGGACGGCTGTTGATCTCCACCGCGGTGCCCGCCTCGGCACACGCGGCGAAGACCTCGTCCGCGTCGAACTCCGACTCCGGGCGTCCCCGGCCGGTGATCAGGCGGCCCGTGCAGTGCCCCAGTACGTTCGCCTGCGGATGGCGCACGGCCGCGACCAGCCGGCGCGTCATGGCCCGAGCGTCCATCCGCAGCTTGGAGTGCACGGACACGACCACTACGTCGAGCTGCTCCAGCAGTCGGTCCTCCTGGTCGAGGGAGCCGTCCGAAAGGATGTCGCACTCGATGCCGGTGAGCAGCCGGAACGGTGCCCACTGCTCGTTGAGTGCGGCCACGACCTCCAATTGGCGGCGCAGCCGTTCGGGTGACAGTCCGTTCGCCACGGTCAGCCGGGGCGAGTGGTCGGTGAGGACCGCCCACTCGTGCCCCAGCTCGATCGCCGTCCGTCCCATCTCCTCGATCGGACTTCCGCCGTCCGACCAGTCGGAGTGCAGATGACAGTCGCCACGCAGCAGGGCGAGCAGCGTTTCGCCCCCTTCCATGAGGGGATCCGCGGCGGCGGCCTCCAGCCGCTGGAGGTAGCCAGGGACTTCCCCGGCGAGCGCTTCACGCACCACCTGTGCCGTCTTCGGCCCGATGCCCCGGACCGACTCCAGCGACCCCGACGCCACTCGTTCCGCGATGTCGTGGCCGGTCATCGCCCCCACCGTGGCGGCGGCCCTACGGAACGCCTGGACGCGGTACGTAGCAGCCTGGTCGCGTTCCAGCAGGAAGGCAATCCGCCGCAGGGCATCGACCGGATCCATCGGCACCTCATTTCCGGCCCCGGCACGACGGGGCCGCGCCGCTGCTCCCCCCACGTTGGCACAGCCCGGCAGCAGGCGGCACCTTGTGCACGGACGGTGGCCCGAGTCCGGTGAGGTACGTGTCACGGGTGCGCATTCCGCCGAATTCGCCCCCTGGGCAGACCGATCACCGAGCGGGTCGGTGGGTCACAGGAACAGTGCCGCGGTCATGCGTCGGGCGATGATGTTCCCGCCGTGCCAGGCCACGACGAAGCCGGTATCGAGGCCACGTAGAGTAGGAATCTTCGGCCGGCGGAAGCCCTCTGGAGTACCTGAAGGACGTACGCCCCCGATGAATCGTGACGAGGCTCCCGCCCGACTCCGTCTCAGCGCTGCACTGGACGGCCTCGCCGTCACCTTCCGTGGCATGACCGCCCGTTCCGACGAATACAACTGCCCGTGTCACTGGGGCAGCGCGGAGGAACTCGCGCAGTTGAAAGTGCCGGGCCTGGAGTTGGATCCCGATCTCCTGCTTCGCACCTGGGATGCCCCGGACTGGACCGACCACGCGGCCGTGCTGCGTCGCATCCTGCCTCAGTTCGCCGCGGCACTTGTCCGTGGCCTCGTCGAACCACTCGGCATGGAGGAGGCCGGATGGTCATTCGCCCGAGGCCACTGGCAGCGGTGGCCTGTCGGGCAAGCCGCAGCGGTGCGGGAGTTCCTGCACGCCTGGTGGGCGCTCAGTCTCACCGACCCGGATCCCACCGTGCCGGCGTACGAGGTCCTGGTCCTGTGCGCCGAGGCGTCCGGCGAGCTCAGTCCCTGGCTCACCGTCTGGGCGGAACTGCGTCATCCCGTGGCCGACCAGAACCTGGCCGAGGCGGTATGGGAGTGGGAGTGCGACCTGCTGGGGGATCAACTCCCTTGGCACAGCCGTGAGAACAGGGATGAGATGTGCGCCGAGCTCGCCGCCTGGCTCATCCGCCACGCCCCTGACCGGCTGCGCGCCCACGGCGAATCCGAGGAATTGCTCCACCTGATACGGCTGCTCGGCCTCCCGGGCCCCGCCCGCTGGGAGGACCCGCACGCGCCCGGCTGCTGAGGCCCGGACCTGCGGCGCCGGTGACGCCGCGGCGCTGCGGACGACGCCCTCCCCGAACGCACGGACGCACCGGCGCCCGCCCGCGGCAGAACCCGTCGGAGGGCCACCAGGTGGTGGACGAGGACGTCGTGCGCCGGGTCCGTATTCCCTTCTTCATTCCCTTCTTCCCGCTGGCGCCCCGCTGTCTATGCGTCGGGCTGTTCACCGTCGAAGGGCTGCGCAGCCTGGGTGCTCCGGGGAAGCATCAGTTCTGAGTCCGCGTGGAGCGTGATGCGTACCGGTGCGAAGTCGATGGCGTCGACCGACGACTCCCCGGTGCCGGGATTGCGGGCATAGCGGGGATGGGCACCTCCGCTGATCTGCCAGCGGATACGGTGACCGGCGGCGAATCGGTGGGCGGTCGAACTCATCGGTACGGAAACCGTCGACGGCGTCTCCGCCACCGTCCGCAGCCGAGCCAGTCCGTCACAGACATTGACGGAACGGCCTTGTGCGTCCACGTCGCACAGTCGGGTGAAGACGTCGGCGTATCCGGTGTCCGTGGAGATGCTCAGCCGCGCGAGGACCGGGCCGAGCACGTCCACGGGCTCGGCCAGCGGCGGGCCGGTGAATGTCAGGACGTCCTCTCTGGCTTCCAGGATGCCGTTGTCGCGGGGTCCGGCGGTACGGGAGAGCAGAGGGCCTCCGACGGACGGAGTGGGGTCGGCCGGGTCGTAGCGGATGGACGTCAGCGGTGTGTTGTCCGTGGGGGCCTGCTGGGTGAGATACCCGTCCGGGGCGGGGAACCATGACGTCGCGGCCGGGGTCGGCGGCCAGTCGTCGAGGTCCCGCCACTCGCCGGCCCCACCGACGTACACACGCACTCCGGTGGGGCGCAGGCCGGAGGGGTCGGCGCACAGGTGCGCGCGCAGCCAGGCGAGGCTCTCGGCGAACACCTCGGGCCAGCCCTGTTGAAGTGCGGAGGTGTGTGTCCAGGGGCCGACGAGCAGCGCGGTCTCGCACCCGGCCCGACGCAGCCGGTCGTACTGCTCGAAGGTCTGGTCGGCCAGCGTGTCGTGCCATCCGGTGATCAGGCCGGTGGGCACGCTCAGCCGCTCCGCCGCTGCTCCCGGGGACGCGCCCAGCCAGTACGGGTCGTTGGCGTCAGGGTGCGTCATCACGTCGTCCAGCCAGGGCGCTTCACCCCCCAGGGCGGACACGTGGGCCCCGCGCAGTGGCTGCGCGGTGGTGATGGCGCGCAGTCGACGCTGCAGGCGCAGCGTCGCCCTCACGAAGGGGCCGATCCCCCGATGCTGGTAGGTCATGCCGACACCGACAGCGAGGGCGTTCTCCAGGCGGAGTGCACCGTCTGTGTGAAACAGGGTGTAGGGATCGTGCAGACCCACCTGCACCACCATCGCCTTCAGCTCCGGTGGTGGGTCAAGGGCGAGCGCCCACTGCACATATCCCAGGTAACTGGGGCCGACTGTGCCCAGTAGTCCGTTGAACCAGGACTGCTTTCGAAGCCAGGCCACCGTGGCCTGGCCGTCGTCCGCCTCGTTGCGCCACAGATCGAACCGGCCACCCGAGCCGCCGGTGCCGCGGCAGCTCTGCAGGACCACGTGGAAGCCCTGTTCGGCGAAGAGCATGCCGTACATGGGTGACCACGGCACACCCCTGCCGTACGGCGAGCGCACGACAAGGGTGGGGAAGTTCCCCTCTGCGCGCGGAAAGTAGTGATCCGTACGCAACGGGCTGCCGTCGGCGGCCGGGACCACCAAACCCGGCTCCCACCCGGCTTCGTGCCGCTTGGCCGGGAGATTGCGCCAGGTCGCCCTCATCATCCGCGCGGACAGCGGCGGCTTCCCCGAAGGCGGCGTCCAGGCCTGCCTCGGCAGGGCGTCGTGCGTGCGTGATGTCATCGTTGCCCTCCACTATTCTCGTACTACGTACGAGAATAGTGGAGGCTTGGATGGCTTCCATACGAGAGGCAGCGGCAAGGAAAGGAAAACGGAGATCGGTACCCCTGACGGCGGGTCCGGCGCCACGAGCGTCGACCCCCAAGAACTCTGGCTCGGCCCCACTCGCCCCCGCAGGGGGCGCAGGCCCACCTTCAGCCGCGAGGCGATCACAGCGGCAGCCGTCGCGCTCGCAGACGCGGAAGGGCTCGACGCGGTCACCATGCGACGGGTCGCCTCACAGGTCGGAGCCGGCGCCATGTCGCTCTACAGCTACGCCCCCGACAAGGAGACGCTGCTGGAACTGATGGTCGACCACGTCAGCGGCGAACTGCCGACGGCGGACGACCGCACCGGCGACTGGCGCACCGACCTGAAGGCCATCGCCCACCTCCAGCGCGCTCACATGCTCCGGCACCCCTGGCTGCCCACTGCCCTGTCGGCCCGCCGGACACCCGGCCCCAACACCCTGGCCTTCCTGGAACGCGCCCTTGCCGCCCTGCGGCCCACCGGGCTGGACGGCGCAGCGAAGCTGGAGGTCTTCGCCCAGCTCACGGGATTCGTAGCCGGGCACGTCGCCCACGAGATCGCGCAGGCCGCAGCCGCGGGATCACCCGACCGGGCCGCAGCCGAGGCCCGCTATCTGGCCGCTGTCGCCGCGGACGGTCACCATCCGGAGCTCGCCGAGGCCCTCGCCGCACCCGGACGCCCGCTCACCCCGGAAGCCACGTTCACCCGGTTCCTCAACCGCCTGGTCGACGGCCTCGACACCGACTGATCCGGAAGCCCTCCGAGAAGGAATCGTCGGCCGCGGCGCCGGGCACATGCGTACGCCCCCTGCACTACCTGCGCCTGTCCCGCGGAGCAGCGTCGTCGACACGTCGAGTCAGAACGGACCGTGGAGCGCGCCGAGCCGCTGGGTGAGCCGCAGATTCTCGGAGTAGTCGACGGGGCAGGCGATCACCGACACGCCGTCGTCGGCCAGCGCACGCTGCAGCACCGGCAGTAGCTGACCGGCCGTCTCGATGCGGTAGCCGTGGGCGCCGAAACTCTCGGCGTAGGCGACGAAGTCCGGATTGGTGAAGCGGGTGTGGCTGTGGCGTTCGAGTTCGAGCTCCATCTTCCAGGTGATCAGGCCGTACTCCTCGTCGACCAGCACGAGGACCACCAGCGGGATGTGTTCGCGAACGGCAGTCTCCAGCTCCTGGGAGTTCATCAGGAAAGAGCCGTCGCCCATCATGGCCAGTACGCGCTGCTCCGGACGGGCCAGTTTCGCGGCGATGGCGCCGGGCAGCGCGAAGCCCATGGTGGACAGTCCGTTGGAGACCAGGCAGGTGTCCGGCTCGTACGCCGGATACAGGCGGGCCATCCACATCTTTCCGGCGCCGGTGTCGGCGAGCACGATGTCGTCGCGCCCCAGTGCCGCTCGCACGTCGGCGACCACGCGCTGCGGCACGAGCGGGCATGCGTCGCTCCGTCGTCCGTACGCCAGCTCCTCGTTGAGCAGGGCCCGGATGCACGCACCGGTTCCTGACTCGTAGTCGAGGCCGTCCGGCAGCGCGGCCGCCAGTGCGTCCAGCGCCTGCGAAAGATCGCCCTCGACGCCGACCGTGACCGGGTAGTGCGCATCCACCTCGGCGGGAAACCGGTGCAGGTGCACGATGCGCTTGTCACCGTCCGGATTGATCTTCACCGGGTCGAACTCCTGGACTTCGTAGCCGACGCAGATGAGGACGTCTGCGGTGTCGAAGCCGAAGTTGGAATAGTCGTGGCGCATGAAGCCGACCGCACCGAGCGCGTTCGGGTGGTCGTCGGGGAAGACGCCCTTCCCGTGGAAGGTGGTCGCCACCGGCACGTTCAACCGCTCGGCAAAACGCATGAGAGCCTGTGCCGCCTTGCCCCTCGCTGCGCCGTGGCCGGCCAGCACGACCGGTCGGCGCGCCGTCGCGAGAACCTCCGCCGCCCGGGCGATCTGGGAGGGCGACGGCGCGTCGGCATGGACCGTGTCGACCTGCAGGGGATTGAACGGCTTGGTGATTCGTGAGGCTTCGATGTCCTCGGGGACCGCTACGAAGACCGCTCCCGGACGCTCACTCTGCGCGGTCTTGAATGCCTTTCGTACCATCTCGGGCACCGCGACAGGCCTGTCCACGCAAGCGGACCACTGGGTGACCGGCGCGAACATCGACACCAGATCGATGACCTGATGGGACTCCTTGTGCACCCGGTCCAGCGATCCCTGCGCGGCAAGAGCCACGAACGGTGTGCTGTTGGTCGTCGCGTCCGCGGCACCCAGCAGGAGATTGATCGCACCGGGCCCCAGCGTGGCCGAGCACACCCCGGCCCGCCCGGTCAGGCGTCCGTAGATCTCGGCCATGAACGAGGCGCCCTGCTCGTGACGGACCAGGACGTATCGGATGCGCGAGCCGTCCAGGGCATCGACGAAACGGATATTCTCTTCGCCCGGGATCCCGAAGACGTACTCCACGCCCTCGGCCTCCAGGCAGCGGACCATCAGGTTCGCGACGTCCTCGGTCCTCGTCCCGGAGCTCGGCGGACCGGAGGTGGGGTGGGCGGCCATGGGTCGAACGTATGCACATGCGGCAGGGCGAACCACGCACCAACCCCCGGTCGAGTGAAGAGCACCTCCCTCAAGGGCCGGCCTGCCGGGTGCTCGGCTGTCGGAGTGATCGGCGGTGTGCGGCTGTGCCGTATCGGTCGTAGCCGGATCCCTGCCAGCACGATGGTCGGTGTGGCGCCGCCGCGACGGCATGGCGGCGGAAGCCAGGAGGATCTGTGACCACCCAGTCGCCCAGTGCCGACTCGTCGCCCGCTCGCTACGACAACCTGCGCGCCGTCGTCATCAACTGCACGCTCAAACGCTCACCCGAGATCAGCAACACACAGGGGCTGATCGACAGGAGCCGGGCCGTGATGGAGGCGCAGGGCGTAGGCGTCGACATCGTACGGGCTGTCGACCACGACATCGCGACCGGCGTATGGCCGGACATGACGGAACACGGCTGGGCCAGTGACGAGTGGCCCGCACTGTACGACCAGGTGATGGCGGCCGACATCCTCGTGCTGGCCGGACCCATCTGGCTGGGAGACAACTCGTCCGTCATGAAGAAGGTGATCGAGCGGCTCTATGCCTGTTCCAGCCTGCTCAACGAGAAGGGTCAGTACGCCTACTACGGCAGGGCGGCCGGCTGCCTGATCACCGGCAATGAGGACGGCGTGAAGCACTGCGCGATGAATGTGCTCTACAGCCTCCAGCACCTCGGGTACACCATCCCGCCGCAGGCCGACGCGGGCTGGATCGGGGAGGCGGGCCCAGGACCGTCGTATCTCGATGCCGGATCCGGTGGACCCGACAACGAGTTCACCAACCGCAACACCACCTTCATGACGTGGAACCTGATGCACCTGGCGGCCATGCTCAAGCGGGCGGGCGGGATTCCGGCGCACGGCAACCAACGATCCGAATGGGACGCGGGCTGCCGCTTCGACTTCCCGAACCCGGAACACCGCTGAAGCCGGAAGCCGGAACGTCGATGAAGGCAGCTCTGCTCCTGGTCCGGCAACCGCATCACCGGTGCCCTGATCGGAGCCGCCGCCGTGGCCCTCCTCCTGTGTCTGCTGCCCCCGGCGGTGCTTCCGGTCGCGGGAACCGCCGCCCAACTCCTCGACACCGCAGCGCGCGTCGTCCACGGCGAGAAGGCCGCCCCGGAGCGTACCCCCCGCGAACTCACCGCTGCGGCCAGATCTCGGCAGGCACCGGCGCCACCCACACCTGAGCCTGCCCGTGGCCGGTCAGCGAGACAGATCGGCGTCGGCGGCCTCCTTCAGTGCCCGCCGCAGCCCCTCCAGCGGCGGTACCCCGGACAGGCCCTGCGGGCTCCGGTAGACCCGGCAGGCCAGCCCCGGCTCCCGCCCCTCTTCCGCGAACGGATCGCGCCCGTTGACCAGTACGGTCGGCGAACCGGTGAATCCGGCCCGCTCCGCCTCCGCCCGGGTCGTGACGGTCCGGGTGACGAACCTGGTGTCGCCCAGGCCGACGTCGTCGAGCGCGCGGCGCAGCTGCTCGGTGGCGGGTATCTCGTTCGGGCAGTCCGGTACGACCAGGATCTCGATCTCCATGTCTCCAGGATCGCGCGCCGCACCGACAACCCCTCACGCAGGGTCTCGAAAATGTCATCGGCTGCACCGGCGCGCGCCGCCATGGGCGGGCCCGCAAGGGCGAGGACCATCCCGGCCGCACGGTGGGCGAACGCCGCGGTCGGCGTGATGGCGGTTCACAGCACGTCGGCCAGGGCGGAGGAGGTGAGGCTGCCAAGCATGTGGACGGCGGCAAGCAGGCCGAACGCGGAGCCGTGCAGATCCTGGGGCAAGGGCTGCACCGGCGGCATGCTGGGCTGCACCCACCGGAGACGGGCCGCAGAGCTGTGCGGTTCAGCACGGCGCATCGATACCCGTACGTCGACTGGCCCACCGTCTGCCGCCCCTTTGGAGTCGATCACTCAGCCGGCGTGCACCGGGCAGGGCACCGTGACGCCGCGGTCCGCTCCTGGGCACGGCGACGGGGACAGGATGCGTACGGAATCCCCGAGCACTGTCCACACCGTCGGCCGACATTCCCGGCAGGCACAGATGTGGGGTCAGATCGCAGCGGTCGCGGCGTTGCGCAGCGCCGTGATCCCCTCGTCGAGGGCCGCATGGAGATGGCTGGAGCGACCGGTCGACAGCAGGATCGACACCCCTCCCTGGATGCCCGCCAGCAGCGCCGCTGCGCTCCGGTCGGCATCGAGCGAGACAGGCACGTGTCCTGCGGTTTGCATAGCCCGGATCCCCGTCGCCAGGTGCTCCTGCCACTGGCGCAGCAACTCGATCACGATCGCCCGAGCCCCCGGGGTGTTGCGGCCGATCTGCAGGAACAGCGAACCGAGCGGGCACTGGTCGCCCTGTTCCTCGTAGCGCGCAATGACCGTGTCGCGCCACCGGTACCAGGCATCCCACGAGTCCAGGCACCCGAGGTGGGGTTGCTGGTCGTCGAGTACCTGGTCGGCCTCGAACTGCGCGACTGCGAGCAGCAGTTCGTCCTTGCCGCCGGGAAAGTAGTGGAACAGCTGGCTCTTGCTCGTACGGGTGCGCGCAAGGACATCGTCCAGTGTCGCCACCGCGACACCCTTCTCCCGCAGCACCGCGACAGCCCCCTGGACAATCCGGCCACGCGTCGCTTGCCCCTTGGCGGTCAGCGATCCGCGCATCCCCGCTCCTCCCGCTGGACCAGTCCATCCAACGTAGCAAAATTGGACTTGCAGGTCCATTTTTTGGCAGCAACCATCGGTCCCACAAGCCCTGCGAGAATTGGAGCCGATCGCATCATGAGCAACCGCCTGCAGAACAAGACCGCCCTGGTAACCGGCGCCACCAGCAACATCGGCCGCGCGATCGCCCTGGCCTTCGCCGCTGAAGGAGCACACGTCGCGGTGTCCGGCCGCAGTCAGGAGCGCGGCGAAGAAGTCGTCGCCGCGATCCGCACCGCAGGCGGCAAGGCGGACTTCCTGCCCTCGGATCTCGACGGCAGCGCGCCCGCCTCCCGCGCCCTCGCCGACGAAGCCGCCCGTGCGCTGGGCGGTCGCATCGACATCCTGGTCAACAACGCCGGCATCTACCCGAGCCCTGCCACGCCCGACACCGACGAAGAGACGTTCGACCTGATCTATGCGGTCAATGTCAAAGCGCCGTTCTTCCTGACCGCCGCGGTGGTCCCCGCGATGATCGAGGCCGGCGGCGGCGCGGTGATCAACCTGGGCTCGTGGATCGCCCGGCTCGGTATCCCGATCGGCGCCGTCTACAGTTCCTCCAAGGGAGCGATGGAAGCCCTCACCCGTTCCTGGGCTGCTGAGTTCGGCCCCCGCGGCATCCGCGTCAACGCCATCTCCCCCGGCGTGGTCCACACGCCGGAGCCGGCCGGGACCGGGGCCCACCCCGGCGACATCATGATGAAGGGCACCCCGGCCGGCACCTTCGGACTTCCGGACGCGATCGCCAACGCGGCGGTCTACCTCGCCTCCGACGAGGCAAACTTCGTGCACGGCACCGTCCTCGACGTGGACGGCGGCCGCACCGGCGTCGCCGTCATCGCCCAATAGCCCGATCTCGAAGAGGCTTCACGGGCCACGGAATCAGCCGCGTGACGCGGCGGCCGCATCGAGCGCCTTGCCGCGTGACCACGGCATGGATGCTCGGGGATCCATGGGTTCCGCGCGATCCCGTCGGAACGTCGGGGAGACCTTCAGCAGCTCACACGCCCGTCCGGACATGGTGAAGGCCCTGCTTCGCCGTCCCGCTGAACGGGTGCACCGCCGACCCGACCGCTTCGGGCACAGGATGTCGGGTCCGGCAGGGTGGGCCTCTCTAACGTGAGTGGTCGAAAGGGAAGGAGACGGGGGTGCTGGAGCAGCTCAACCAGGCCATGGAGCACATCGAGTCGCATCTCGACCAGCCGATCGACGTGGCCGATCTCGCGCACATCGCAGTGACGTCGGAGTACCACTTCCGCCGACTCTTCTCCGCGTTGGCAGGCATCCCGCTGTCGGAGTACATCCGCCGCAGGCGGCTGACCGTGGCGGGTGCCGAGGTGCTCGCCGATGAGCGGACACTGCTGGAGGTCGCTGTGCGCTACGGCTACAGCTCGGGAGAAGCCTTTGCGCGTGCGTTCCGATCCGTACACGGTGTGGGTCCGGGCGAGGCCCGGCGCACCGGTGCGGCTCTGCACTCCCAGCCACGGATGTCCTTCCGCCTCATCGTTGAAGGGAGCAGCAGCATGCGATACAGGATCGTGGAGAAGGAGGAGTTCCGTGTGGTCGGCAAGAAGGCCCGCGTCCCGCTCGTCCATGAGGGGATCAACTCGGCGATCGCCGACTTCATCCGGGGCATCGACCCCGGGACGCTACGGCGTATCACGGCGCTGTCCGACCAGGAGCCCGAGGGGATCGTCGGGGCGAGCGACCAGCTCGACCCGAGCCGGGCCGAGGGGAGCGAACTCGACTACTACCACGGCGTGGTGACGCACGCCGAGGCGCCCGAGGATATGGACGCGCTTGCTGTTCCGGCAGGGATGTGGGCCGTCTTCGAGAACTCCGGCCCGTTCCCACAGGCGCTGCAGTACCTGTGGCGGGATGTGTTCACGCAGTGGTTCCCGTCGAATCCGTACCTGAGCAGGCAGGGGCCCGAGATCCTGCGCGTCCGTCCGACACAGGACGGGGAGCAGGCGGACGCAGAGTTGTGGATTCCCGTGGAGCGATCCGCCGCCTGAGCGAGCACCACTCGGCGGCCCGGGACCGGTCCCGGGCCGTCTCGAGCGGGGAAAACAGCGCGCCGACCAGGGCGTTGACCGCCAGGAAGTCCTTCGCCGGGTCCGGAAGGAACGCCGGGACGCTTGTGTACCCGTCAAGGAGCTGCCTCAGCGCCACACCGACGTTGCCCTCGCAGGTGCCGGTCGCCGTCCTGCACCGTGCCCGGCGGCCGGCGCCGACGAGCGGGCGGTCCAACCCGATGGCGCTCCTTGCATCTCCCCACGCGCCGCCCAGGCGTGGGCCCTGGCTGCTCACCCCGGCCCCCACCCCCGCGGAGCGCGGCGTCGAGGCGGGCACGAGGGCGACCCGTCAGGTGCGGTTCTCCCTTCGGTCGCCGATCACCGACATCAGCAGCCCGTGGGTTTCGGCGTCGGCCGCCACGACAAGTCCGCGGCCTCCCTGCCCGATCCGGGCGCCGTCGATCCCGGTGACGACGCAACCGGCGGCCCGGCACAGAGCGATGCCGGCGGCGAAATGCACACTCTCGGACAGGTCGCCGCCATCGGTGACGTACGCGGCACGCTTGCCGGCGGCGACCCAGGCCAGCGCCAGCGTCGTGGACACGACCCGCGGCCGGAACCGCTCGGTGAACCCCGGGTGGGCCAACAGGTCCACGGCCCGGAAGCCAGGTGCGTTCGGGAACGGCGGATCCAGGTTGACGTCAACCAGTTGGGTGGCGGACGTGGGCACCAGCTGCGCATCGGCCCCGTTGTGCCGTACCCGGGCGGTCTCACCGTCGGTGAAGAAGACCTCGCCGCTGAACGGGTCGGCCACCGCCGCCGCCCCGTCGCGCAGCGCCACGTTGACGGCCACCAGCATGTTGCCGACGGCGTAGTTCAGCGTGCCGCACAAGGGGTCCACCAGCCACTGGCGCACAGCGTCGGCGGTACCCTGCTGCCCGCCCTCCTCGCCGAGCACAGCGTCCTCGGGCCGAGCGGCACGGATGACGCCGAGGATCGTCCTCTCGGCCTCGAGATCGGCGGCGGTGGCGAAGTCCCCTGCGCCCTTGTCGATGCGGGTGAGCTGCCGGCCGTACATGGTGCGCACCACGTCGGCGCCGGCATGTGCCGCAGCTATCGCAACCCCGGCATCGTCAAGGCTCGCGTATGAGTTGATCATGCCGTGGATGATATCGGTGGCATTTCCACCGGGAGCAGAAATTCGCTGTCGGCGACATGCATACCGCGGTGCAGCAAGGTGCGGTAGCGGTCGTCGTGCGCCCGCCAGGGATGACGGGACAGCCCTTGAGCCGTCGCCCGGACGTACAGGTCCGTAGGCACAGCGTTCTGCGGGTGTTCCCTGCGACCTGCGAGCAGGTCGACACGGCCACGGAGAGGCCGGCTTCGGTCACCCGTTATATCCGCTTCATCCCTATAGTCGGCAAGGTGCGCATCCTCTGGATGCTTTCTCCACGACAAGGAGGGCCACCCCATGTGCGGCATCTCCGGCTGGGTGTCCTACCGGCGCGACCTGCGGCAGGAACGATCCACCGCCGAAGCCATGAACGTCACGATGGCCTGCCGCGGACCGGATGCACACGGCCTGTGGCTCGACAGACACGCGGCGCTGGGCCATCGCCGACTCGCCATCATCGACCTGCCCGGTGGTGTCCAGCCGATGACGGAGCGCACGCCGGACGGCGATGTCGTGCTGCTCTACTCGGGAGAGGCCTACAACTACAAGGAACTGCGCGACGAACTACGTCGAAACGGCCGGCATTTCCGCACCGACAGCGACACCGAGGTCGTACTGCGCGGCTACCTGGAATGGGACACCGACCTCCCCGAGCGACTGAACGGCATGTTCGCGTTCGCGATCTGGGACGGCCGCACCGAGCGGCTGCACCTGATGCGCGACCGGATGGGCATCAAACCGCTGTACTACTTCCCCACAGAGGACGGCGTGCTCTTCGGCTCCGAGCCGAAGGCCATCCTGGCGAACCCGATGGTGCCCCGCGAGGTGGATCTGGAGGGTTTGCGCGAACTGTTCTCGATGGCCAAGACCCCAGGTCACGCGATCTGGAGAGGGATGCGGGAGGTGGAGCCGGGCACGCTGGTGACCGTCGACCGCTCCGGCCTGCGCACCCGCCCCTACTGGCAGCTGCGCTCCGTCGCACACACCGACAGCCGCGACGACACCGTCGCGCGGGTACGCGAGCTGCTCGACGACATCGTCCGCCGCCAGCTGGTCTCCGACGTGCCGCGGTGCATCCTGCTGTCGGGCGGGCTCGACTCCAGCGCGGTCACCGCGCTGGCAGCCGAACAGCTGCGCGGCAAGGAGACCGTGCGCAGCTTCGCCGTCGACTTCGTCGGCCAGAGCGAGAATTTCGTCCCCGACGATCTGCGGGCCACGCCGGACACTCCCTATGTGCACGAAGTCGCCAGGCATGTCGGAACCGACCACCAGGACATCGTCCTCGCCCCCGAGGGACTGGCGGATCCGAGCGTGCGCGCCGCAGCCGTGCGGTCGCGGGACCTGCCCCTGGGGCTGGGCGACATGGACCAGTCGCTGCTCCTGCTGTTCCGGGCCATCCGCGAGCACTCCACCGTGGCACTGTCCGGTGAGTCCGCGGACGAGGTCTTCGGCGGCTACGCATGGTTCCACGATCCCGCCGCACGAGATGCCGGCACCTTCCCCTGGCTGGCGACCCTGGAGCGTCAGCACGGCCGCGGCAGCAGTTCGGTGCTCGAGCCCGGGCTGCGCGAACGTCTGGACCTGGAAGGCTACGTGGCCCAGCGCTACGAAGAGGCCATGGCGCAGGTGCCGCGCCTGGACGGGGAACGCGATCCGCTGGAGCGTCGGATGCGGGAGGTGTGCTATCTGCACCTCACCCGCTTTGTGCGGGTACTGCTGGACCGCAAGGACCGGCTGAGCATGGCCACCGGTCTGGAGGTGCGCGTTCCGTTCTGCGACCACCGTCTGGTCGAGTACGTCTTCAACACCCCTTGGTCGATGAAGACGTTCGACGGCCGGGAGAAGAGTCTGCTGCGGGCGGCCACCGCGGACCTGTTGCCGCGTTCGGTTCTGGAGCGGGTCAAGAGCCCGTACCCCTCGACCCAGGACCCGGCCTACGTCGTGGAGCTGCAGACCCAGGTCCGCGACGTGCTGTCGGCAGGCAACAGTCCCGCTCTCGACCTGCTGGACCGCGGCCGGCTGCAGGAGATCATTGCCACCGGGCCCGGCCAGGTCGGCACCGCGGACCGCACCGGTCTGGAGCGGACCCTGGACCTGGCCGTCTGGTTCGAACTGGAACGGCCTACGCTCACGCTCGGCACCGGCGACTGAGACAGCCCCCACCGGGTGCGCGGCAAGGCGGGGTCCATGGCCGGCGACGGCGAAGCGGCCCACAGTGCCGGACGGGCGTCGGCACGAGAGGGTGGTGTACGAGCCGGGGTTCTTGCGTTGCCACAGTACCGGGGAGGGTCTGCGCGTCCAGGGCGCATGTGCCACGCCCTGGACGGCCGCCGGCCGGTGCTCCGGGTGCCGGCCGCGGCCCCCGTCACGGCCTCGGCCGCCCTACCCGAGACAGGACCTGACCCCGGCCCAGGGGACCCTGCCTCGGATCGGGTACCGCCGCTCCGGGTCAACGGGGTGTCGTGTGCTGCCTCCTCACCACCAGGCCCTTCGGCGCCTCGATGTGTGCCGTGCCGTCGGCGTCGACGGAGATGTCCAGCCGGCCGTCCGCGACAGCGAGCCCCTCGACCTTCAGCGGCCGGTAGGCCTCCGCGAAGCCGGGCGCGACCGTGAGTGTTCCGCCGGGGACATCGGCTGAGAGACCCAGCACCGACTGGAGGATCATGACGGACGAGGCCGCCGCCCAGGCCTGCGGGCGGCAGGACGCCGGGTAGGGCGAGGGCCGGGTGTCGGTCGCCGCTCCATGACCGGCGAACAGTTCGGGAAGCCGCGCGTCGAAGGCCGCCGATGCGGTCAGCAGTCCCTCGGACAGGGACGCGGCTGCGTCCGGGAAGCCGGCCCTGACCAGGCCGTGCACCGCGATCGCTGTGTCGTGCGGCCAGATGGAACCGATGTGATAGCCGTACGGGTTGTAGGCCACGGCGTGGCTGCTCATGGTTCGCAGGCCATGGCCGGAGTCGAGGTCGGGAGCGCTGAGCCTGGCGGCCAGCAGGGCGCTCTCCTCGTGGTCGAGCAGGCCCGTGCCCAGCAGGTGGCCGAAGCCCGAGGTGACCGAGTCCACCGGCTTCCTCTCCCCGTCGAGCGCCACGGCCGGGTACGGTCCGCGCTCGTCCTCCACCCAGAAGTGCCTGCGGAAACGGTCACGCAACCGCTCGGCCCACTCCTCCCACCGGTCTGCGCCGGGGCGATCGAAGGCGCGCAGCAGTTCCGCGCCGCCGCGGGCCGCCTCGTAGGCGTACGCCTGGACCTCGCACAGCGCGATCGGGGAGGTGGCGAGGCGGCCGTCGCGGTACTGGATGGAGTCGCCCGAGTCCTTCCAGCCCTGATTGGCCAGGCCGCGACCGGTGTGGTCGATGTACTTCAGAAAGCCGTCCCCGTCCGCGTCGCCGTGGTCGCGCATCCAGGCGAGGGCGGACTCCGCGTGCGGCAGGAGCTGTTCGACCTGCTCGGGCGCGAGGCCCCAGCGCCAGGAGTCGTGCAGCAGGGTGATCCAGAGCGGGGTGGCGTCGACCGTGCCGTAGTAGCAGGGCGGCAGGGAGAAGTTGTCGTTGAAGTTCTGGGTGGCGCGGCGCACTTCGTGCAGGATCTTGCCGGGCTGCTCCTCGGTGTGCCGGTCGGACTTCGTGCCCTGCCGGCGGGCGAGTGTGCGCAGCGTACCGGCGGCGAGACCGGTGCCCAGCGGCAGCAGCATGCGGGCCGCCCACAGGGCGTCACGGCCGAAGAGGGTGAGGAACCACGGGGCCCCGGCGGCCAGGAACTGGTCGGCGGGATCGAACGGGTCGGTCAGCCGCAGCCGGTCGAGGTCGGCGGCCGACTGACTCAGCCAGTGGTCGAAGCGCCGGTCGGCGCTGCGCAGTACCGGTGTGCGCCAGGGCAGGCTGTCGGCCGGGGGCGCGGGGAACTGGTCGCCGTCCTCATGAGCCGCGTCGCAGTGCAGTTCAGCGGTCCATGCCGAGCCGGGAGCGAGTTCGATGTCGTAGGCCAGCGTTCCGGCGGCCGGGTCGACGGCGGCAGGCCGCGGGTAGCCGGTGAGTCGTACCGCGAAGGTGTCCCTCGACCAACCGAGCCCGCTCTCCGTGACGTTGGCGACGACCGGGCGCGCGGCGCGTCCGGACTTGACGCCCTCGATCGGGGCGAGGTCCGTGCCGGCGGTGACGACCAGCCGGACACGGACATGTTGCCGCCCGGCGTTGGCGACTTCGAGGGTCTCCTCCAGATGCCCGGGGGTGACGTGGCGGCGCCGGTGCAGGGTGACGGCCGGATCGGGCGTCTCCTCGCCCAGGCCGCGCAGCACACTGCGAAAGGCCGCCCGGTCCGCCCCCTCGAAGGCTCCTCGAACCGGGGCGATCGCGACTCCGTCGGCCGCGACGGTCAGCCGGGCAAGGGCTCTGCTGTCGCCGTGGTAGAAGCCGTCGGCGGCACCGTCGATCTGTCCGTCCGCGTGGGAGATCGCGAAGCTCGGGGCGTACAGCGTCACACAGGCGTCATGCAGGAACGGCTGGAGGCCTTCGACCGCCGGGCCGACCCCCGTGTCGGAGTTCGTCATGTCGTGGGTCTTGACAGTGGTGTCCAACAGAGCAGAACCTCTCAGGCATTGGAGCGTTCCAAGAACCCTAACGACGACTTCAGTGCGTTGACAACGGTTTTGGAACGCTCCAATGAACTCGCCCGCTCGTACGACCGGTTCCGGAGACACTGATGCCCCGCTCGCCCAACACCCCCAGACCCAAGGCAGGTTCAGTCACCCTGGCCACGGTCGCACAGCGGGCCGGAGTCTCTCCGCAGACGGTGTCGAACGCGCTCAACTCGCCCGAGCTGCTGCGTCCGGAAACCCTGGAGCGGGTCCGCCGCACCATCGACGAGCTGGGCTATCGGCCGCACCGAGCGGCCCAGACCCTGCGTACGCGATCGAGCAAGCTCATCGGGTACGGAATCCGTCCCACCGCCCCTGGCACCTCGGCCCCGGTCATGGACCGGTTTCTGCACGCCCTGTCCCAGACCGCCGACGAGGCCGGATATCGGATCCTGCTCTTCGCCTCACCCCCCGGCAGCGCCGGTCTCGACGGATACGAGGAGCTCCTCGACCTGCACAGCGTGGACGGTTTCGTGCTGAGCGGCACCGAGCGGGGCGACCAGCGCCAGGCCTGGCTGGAAAAGCGCGGTGTGCCGTTCGTGGGCTTCGGCCGGATGTGGTCCGGCCGGCAGATCGGCGACTGGGTGGATGTCGACGGCGCCTCGGGCACGGACGCCGCGGTCGAGCATCTGGTGGCTCTGGGGCATCGCAGGATTGCGTTCCTCGGCTGGCCGCGCGGCTCCGGAGTCGGTGACGACCGCGCCATGGGCTGGCAGCGCGCCATGCAACGGCACGGCCTTCCGGTGCGTGGCAAGCGGGCACGGAGCATCGATGACATCGCCTCGGCGCAGGCCGCAGTCGAACCACTGCTCGATGCGGGCGCGACGGCCGTGATCGCCGCCAGCGACATGCTCGCACTGGGCTGCTACCACGCCCTGCGCGAGCGACAGGCCGTGCCGGGCAAGGATGTCGCGGTCATCGGCTTCGACGACTCCCCCACGGCGGCCCTCCTCTCCCCCGGACTGTCCACCGTCGCCCAGCCGCTGGAAGCCGTCGGCCGCGAATGCGTCCGGCTTCTGCTGGCCCGGATGTCGGAACTCGGCGCTCCCCCCGAGCGCGTCCTGCTCGAACCGTCCCTCGTCGTGCGGGACAGCACATCCGCGTCGGACGACTGAACCACCCCCACGCCTGTTCACGGGCCCCCATTCACAGCACGCCCTTTCCGGGCAGCTGAGCCGCAAGCCTCATCCCACCTGGAGGAATTCATGGCAACCCGTACGGCCGTCGCCGCCTTCGCCACCTGCGCGGCGCTCCTGGCCGCCACCGGCTGCTCGTCCAGCTTCGGCAGCGACAAGGAGCCGGCGCAGGACAAGGCCGGCAAGCAGAAACTGACGGTACTGATCGCCACCTCGGGGGACGCCGAGACCCAGGCAGTCAAGACCGCCGCTGCCGCGTATGCGAAGAAGTCCGGCAACTCGGTCTCGGTCGAGGTCGCGAAGGACATGAACCAGCAGCTCGCTCAGTCCTTCGCCGGTCACAAGCCGCCGGACGTCTTCTACGTCAACTCCGACCAGTTCGCGAACTACGCGAAGGGCGGCTCGCTGTACCCGTACGGGGACCGGATATCCGACGCCGACGACTTCTCCGAGCAGCTGCGCGGCTCGTTCTCGTACGACGGGAAACTGGTCTGTCTGCCGAAGGACTCCTCCACCCTCGCTCTCGCCATCAACACCGACCTGTGGAAGAAGGCCGGGCTGACGGAAAAGGACTACCCGAAGAGCTGGGAGGAGCTGAGGACCGTCGCGGACAAGCTCACCGGCAAGGGCGTGACCGGCCTGGTCACCAGCGACGAGTACCAGCGGCTCGGAGTCTTCATGAAGCAGGCGGGCGGCTGGCTCACCGACCCGAACCAGCAGAAGATGACCGCGAGCGCCCCGGAGAACGCCAAGGGGCTCGACTTCGTCCAGTCCCTGCTCAAGTCCGGCTCGATGAAGTTCGCCAAGCAGGTGGACACCAGCTGGGGCGGCGAGGCACTGGGCAAGGGCAAGGCCGCCATGACCATCGAGGGCAACTGGCTCGAGGGCGGCATGAAGCTCGACTACCCCGACGTGAAGTACACCGTCGCGCCGCTGCCCGAGGGACCCGCCGGGAAGGGCACCCTCGCCTTCAGCAACTGCTGGGGAGTCGCCGCCGAGAGCGCGCACCGGGCGGCGGGAGTCGACCTCGTGAAGTACCTGACCTCCGCGCAGCAACAGCTCGCCTTCGCCGACGCGTTCGGTGTCATGCCGTCGCGGACGAGCGCGCTCAAGACCTACGCCGAGAAGAAGCCGGCAGCCAAGGCCTGGGTGGAGGGCAACGCCTACGCGCAGGGCCCGGTGACGATCGCCGGCTTCGACAAGGTCCTGAGCCAGTTCAACACCGATCTGCAGTCGCTGCGCACCGCCGACCCGAAGAAGATCCTCGCCGACCTTCAGCGCAACGGCGAACAGGCGATCGCGAAGGGCAACTGAGCCGCATGCCCATCCGCACGATGCGCGCCGGCAGTATCACCCGCACGACCGGCTCGCCCGGCGCACCTGACAGCGCACCCGGCAGAGCCGGTACGACCGCGAAGGCTCGCGCCCCGCGCGCGGGCCTTCGCGGGGAGGGCACCTGGGGCTGGCTGTTCGTCAGCCCCATGGTGCTCGTCCTCGGCCTGTTCATGGTGCTTCCCATCCTGATGGCGCTGTGGGTGAGCCTGCTGCACTGGGACGGACAGTCCAACCCGTTCTCCGTCCGGGCCGACTTCGTCGGCCTGGACAACTACCGGGCGCTGCTCACGCAGGACGGACTCGACCGCACGCTCTTCGCGACCTCCCTGCGTAACAACGCCTATTACGTACTGCTGACCGTCCCCCTGCAGACCGTGCTGGCACTGGGTCTGGCCCTGGTCGTCAACCAGAAGCTGCTCCGGGGGCGTGGCGCCCTCCGCACGACGTTCTTCTTCCCGTCCGTCACCAGCTCCATCGCCGTCTCAACGGTCTTCCTCTTTCTCTTCCAGGGCAGCGGATCCGTCAACACCATGCTGTCCTGGATCGGGATCAAGGGACCGAACTGGTTCGCCGACCCCCGCGGGGTGCTCTCCCTGATCCTGGGCAGCCTGGGAATCGTCGATCCCGAGCGGCCCAGCGGAATGCTGGCCGATCACTCCGCCCTGGGACTGTCGTGGTTCGAGTGGCTCTCGGGCCCCTCGGTCGCGATGTGCACGCTCATCCTGCTCGCCGTGTGGACCACCTCCGGCACCTTCATGCTGATCTTCCTCGCGGCCCTCCAGAACATTCCGCGGGAGCTGGAGGAGTCGGCCGCCATGGAAGGGGTCAACCGCCGCCAGATGCTCTGGCATGTGACGCTGCCGGCGTTGCGTCCCGTGCTGTTCCTGGTCCTGACCCTGGGACTGATCTCCACCTGGCAGGTCTTCGACCAGGTGTATGTGATGGGTCAGGGCGCTCCGGGCAATACGACACTCACACCCGCCTTCCTGTCGTACTCCGCGGGCTTCGACAACGCGGACTTCGGGCAGGGCGCTGCGATCGCGTTCATCCTGCTCGCCCTGATCCTCATCCTGACCGCATTCCAGCGCTGGGCGCTGCGGGAACGCGGCGCAAGCACCGGGAGGAACCGATGACCGCCGCCGGAACGGCCATACGGGACCGGCCTCAGCGCTCCCCCCACCGTCGCGGCCCGCGCGACGGCGGACGCCCTGTTCTGGGTCGCTTCCCCCTGCGGTGGCGGCTGGCAGGATACGCCGCGGTGCTGGGACTGGGTCTGCTCTATCTGCTCCCGTTCGTCCTCCAGCTGGTGACCGGATTCAAGACGGACCCGGACGCTGCCGCGCATCCGCTGGCCCTGCTGCCCACCACTCCGACCACAGCCGCTTACCAGCGGCTGCTCGGGCTGAGCCAGGCTGCTGAGGGGGTGCCCTTCCTGCGCTGGCTCGGCAACTCGGCACTGGTGGCGGTGCTGGTGACCGCGGGCCGGGTGCTGTTCGACTCCATGGCGGGATACGCGCTGGCGCGGCTGCGCTTCCGGGGCCGCTCGGCACTGTTCGGCTTTGTGCTCGCAGTGATGGCGGTGCCCGGAGTGGCCCTGCTCATCCCGAAGTTCCTGGTGCTCAACACCTTCGGACTCTTCGACACCTACTCGGGCATGGTCCTGCCGTTGCTGGTGGACGCGGCGGGCATCTTCATCATGAAGCAGTTCTTCGAATCGGTGCCCCGCGAGGTCGAGGAGGCCGCGCGGGTCGACGGGGCGGGTGTGTTCCGGATCTTCTGGTCCGTCGTCCTGCCGATGGCCAGACCGGCGCTGATCACCCTGACGATCCTGTCGTTCCAGGGGTCGTGGAACGAGTTCACCCACTTCCTCGTCAGCACGCAGTCCGGCCAGTACGAGACACTCACCACGGGCCTCGCCCGCTTCGTCTCGGGCGGACTCGGTGGCGGAACGCAGTATCCGCTGAAGCTGGCGGCGGCCCTGCTGTCCACCCTTCCGGTGGCCGCGCTGTTCTTCTGCTTCCAGCGCTACTTCGTCAGCGGCGCCAACTCGGGTGCGGTCAAGGAGTGAGCGCGGCCTCGCCCTTGCGCGGGTCACGGCCCAGCAGGATGAGGCGGTGGCCGTCGGCGAGGAGGTCGCCGGCGGCCCGCAGGCCGATGCCGCTGTTGCCGCCTGCGATGAGGATGGTCTTCATGATGCTCCGGGGAAGGAGGACGGGCGGCTACCGGCCTGTGGAGGCACGGACCGGTGACCGCCCATGGTCGGCATGCTGTCCTCAGGCGCCGATGAGGTGTTCCGCCTGGTCCCGACTGGTGTGGAGGGCCCAGTAGTCGAGGGCGATCTCGTCGGGCGAGCGGTGCGGGACGCCTTCGGGGGCCTGGCTGCCGATCATGAGGTTGATGGCCACGTTGGCGGCGTAGATGCCCTCAGCGGCAAGGGTGTTGTGGAGGTTGACCGCCCAGTTCCGCAGGCCCGCCTGGGCGATGTTGGTGGTGGCGAGCATCGGGTAGGGGTTGATCGCGCCGCCGCCGGTGGTGAACAGCAGGGTGCCGGCCCCGGCCTGGAGCATCCCTGGCAGCACCGTCCGGACGGCGGTGACCGCGCCGTGGAGCAGACCGTCGATCTGCGCCCGGAGGTTGTCGACGGTGACCTCCTTGGGCGCGGTCATGACCAGACCCGCATGCGGGGAGAACTCCAGGACGTCGATCCGCCCGAACCGCGCGATGGCGGCATCGAGCGCGCCTGTGAGCTGTGCGGCGTCGGCGACGTCGGCCGGAAAGCCCTCCGCGGTGATCCCGGCCTCGGTGAGTTCGGCGACCAGGGCGTCGAGCTTGTCCTTGGTACGGGAGATCAGGGCGACGTCGAAGTCGTGGCCGCCGAAGACCTTGGCGATGGACAGGCCCAGGCCCGGTCCGGCTCCGACGATGGCAATCGTGGGCATGCGTGCTCCTCGAGGGGGTGCGATCCCGGCCGGTCGGCCGGGGCGTAGGAAGGGAGGGGCGCCGGGGTCAGTCCCGGTCGGCCGCAGCAGGGGGCACCCCGTCCGGGGCCCAGTCCGTGGGACACGGGGCCTGGATGGCGCCGAGGATGCGCTGGGAGGCGGTTCCGAGCTGACGCTGCTGCGCTTTGGTCAGCGGGTCGAAGACCAGGCGGCGCACCGCGTCGACGTGGCCGGGGGCCGCGGCGGCGACCTTGCCCTGGCCCTCGTCGGTAAGGGTGGCCAGGGTGGAGCGCCCGTCGGAGGGGTCGGGGCGGCGGCGCACCCAGCCGCGCTTCTCCAGGCGGCCGACAACATTGGACAGCCGGGAGAGTGTGCTGCCCGCGTACTGGGCCACCTCGCTCATCCGCAGGGTGCGCTCCGGCGCCATCGAGAGCGCGGACATGACCACGTAGTCGAAGTGGCTGATGCCCGCGTCCCGCTGCATCCGGGCTTCCAGCGCGGCCGGCAGTTGGGTCAGCACGTAGGCGAACGCGTACCAGTGCTGCTGTTCGTCGGCGTCGAGCCAGCGCGGCTCGGCGGCTTCCCGTGGATCTTCCATGCCCTCACCATACTTCAAGCTTGAAGTGATTCGGAAACATTTTCACTACAACCTTGAAGTGACTGGATGAAGTGGTGAGGGTCGACGAACATCTTTTCGTGGATCGTCACGGGTGTACCGGCGGCCGTACTCCTGCCGGCCGGGCGACGAATCCCAGCCGTACCCCGCAACAGCTCGCCGCCTGCCGACGCGGCTGAGCCGCGTCGCGAAAGCGTACCGTCGCCCCGTCACACGCGGCCCACGCCAGGCGCTGACTGTCAGAGGTGCACAGTACGGTCCTGTCATGGCAACCAGAATTGATCTGACGCTTGACTGTGCGGACGCGCAACTCCTCGCCGCGTTCTGGAAGACGGCGCTGGGCTATGTCGATGAGCCCCCACCTGCTCCCTTCAAGACACGCGAAGAGTGGCTCGCGCAGTTCGACCTGCCGGAGGACGATTCCGAGGACGACGGCGCGTGGCTCTGCGATCCTGACGGGGTCGGCCCCCGCCTCTCCATCCTCAGAGTCCCCGAGCCCAAGACGGCAAAGAACCGGCTCCACATGGACGTCCGGGTGCCGGGACACGGCAGTGCCGACGAGCGATGGGCGCGGATCAAGGCGGAGGCCGAGCGTTTGGTGAAGGCGGGCGGGAGTGTCCTGGAGGAGTTCGACGGACACCACGTGATGATGGCCGACCCGGAGGGCAATGAGTTCTGTGTCGCCGCAGCCTCGGCGTGAAGCGGACTCCGCCGACGCCGGTCGGCTCGCGCCCCGGGCTGACGACTGTCTCCGGCTCATCCCGTGGACCGTTTCCCGGACCCGGGGCGCGAAGGGCTTCGTCGTCCCGTCTCGGCACAGGCAGGTCGAGCGGACTCTGAGCCGGCTCGCGGAAGTGCGCCGCAACGTCCGGTGCCACAAGTACCTTCCGCAGCATGCGGAGGCGAGCTGCCCCACCCCGCGGATCTGCCCGGCCGGACGGATCCCGGCCCCGCTCGTCAGCTGAGGTGCTTGACGACGGCGTCGGCGACGGCCTTCGCGCTGCCCGGGTTCTGCCCGGTGATCAGGCGACCGTCTTCCACGACGTAGGAATCGAAGGGCTTGTCCGCGGTGCTGTAGTCGGCTCCCAGCTTCTTCAGCCCGTCCTGCAGGCTGTAGGGCACGACTTTGTCCCGCTGGGCGAGCTCCTCCTCCGGCCAGGAGAACCCGGTGACCCTCTTGCCCTTCACCAGTGGTTCGCCGCTCTCGAGAGTGACATCGAGCAGGCCGCACGGCCCGTGGCAGACCGCCGAGACGATGCGGCCGGAGTCGTAGAAGCGGGCGATCAGGGATTCCAGCTCCTGGCTCTGATGGAAGTCGAACATCACGCCGTGACCACCGGTGAGGTAGATGGCGTCGTAGTCCTCGACGTCGGCCTCGGCCACGGACATGGTGTTCTCCAGCTTGTCCATGAACTCCCGGTCGGCGTAACGCCGGCCCGTGCCGAGCTCGCCGAGCACGTCGTGAGCCAGACTCTCCGGGTCGAGCGGAACCAGTCCTCCGGCGATGCTGGCGATCGTGGACTCGAAGCCGGCCTGCTCGGCCACATCGTAGAAGTGGGTCAACTCGCCGAGCCACAGGCCGGTGCGGTATCCGGCCTTCTCGTACTCGCCGACGCTGGTGACGATGATCAGAATGCGGTTGGTGTCGGCCATGACGGCCTCCCTGGTTGCTCGTCTCGGAGTGCTTCGGCGAACGTGGCCCGGCCGCTTCGGTCGGCCTCATCCCGAGCCTGGTGGACCGGACGGGACAGCAGCGACCGGAAGAGGTCCTGATCCCGGCGTTCTGAGCGGTCGGCCCGCTTCCTCGGTATCAACGATCTCGGCCTGTACCTGCCGGAAGGTCCGTAGCAATCCACAGTGAACTGCGGCTGCGCAATCGAGGGGACGGTTCGGCCGGGTCCCTTCGCCGGGCACGAATGGCCTCCCCTGGAGGTCGGGGGAGGCCATTCGGTACCGCTGGACGCGAACGGTGCGTCACCGCGGCGGGAACTCGTCCTTCTGACTGCCGGCACGACGTCCGGGCCTGTTCTCGGCCGCGCGTCCGCCCTGCTGTATCGGCTCAAGTAGGCGTCGGACCTCGTCGTGCAGCCTACGGCGTTCCATGGGATCGCTCGTGTGCTCGGCACGCTCGTTCAGTTCACGGACCTTGTCCTGCGTCTGCTGCGCACGACTGGCGGACTCGCCTGCAACGCTCATCATCGCTCCTGGGGACGAGAGGGGGTGGGGACACGTCGCAGCCAATCAGTGCCCTCTCTCCGCCGCACCCCGGAGGGTGACCGTGCGCAATCAGTGCAGGTCGGTGTACCGACATGGCGAACCAGAGCTGTGGCTCGTCCGCGAGTGTCCTGTGTCCTGTCCGGATTGGCTCCACGAGGTCCACAAACGCGCCGGTCCGCGCGGTGTGTCCTCGCCCAGGTCGCGTCCTGATCTCTGCGAGTTGGTTCTGCGCGTCGAACCGTTCTCCGCAAGGAAGCCGTCGCGGACGGACTCGAGAGGGGCCGTGACCGGGCTGCACACATGTCAGGCGAGGACAGGAGTCGCGGCTCATAGCGACTGGCAGGAACGCGGGCAGCACACCGTCGGGGGCCTCGCTGTACCGGCCCCTTCGCCGACACCGAAGGGGCCGCCACGCACAGCGAACCGCACCGCAGGTCCGCCCCTGCCCGCATCCGACGCACGGACGGCCCGCTCGCCGCCGGGAGAGCAGAGTTTCGCCACCCTGTCGAGCCCCGGGAGAGATGGGTTCCGCCTCGGCGAGCAGGAACTGGAGCATCCGAACGATCAAGGTCACAGCTCAGCACCGGCGGCTGTTCCCTTGGTCCCCCGTGCCGGATACCCGGACAGTGCCTCCTGGTCGTGGTCAGTGGCTCCTGGCCGCCGGCTCCAGGACGAAAACGGGAATCTGCCGGTCGGTCTTCAGCTGGTAGTCCGCGTAGTCGGGGAACGCCTCGACCGCGCGCTCCCACCACACTGTCTTCTCTTCACCGGTGACCTCACGGGCGTTCATGTCCTGCCGGACCGGGCCGTCCTGGAGTTCCACCCGGGGGTCCGCCGTGATGTTGTGGTACCAGACGGGGTGCTTGGGAGCGCCGCCCTGCGAGGCGACCACGGCATACGTTCCGTCGTGCTCGACCCGCATCAGCGGTGTCTTGCGAATCTTTCCGCTCTTGGCTCCGAGCGTGGTCAGGATGATGACCGGCAGACCACGCATCGTGGTCCCCTCCGTGCCGCCCGAGCTCTCGAACAGCTCGACCTGATCGCGGACCCACTGTGCGGGGCTCGGTTCGTAATCACCCTTGAGAGGCATGGAATCTGTCCCATCGTCGGCATACGGACATTCGGACACGCGGACATCGGCGTGTCCCACTGCACCGAGAACTCTTTCATCATTCCGCCGTCGCGAGGGCGGAACCGTACGTGTGTCACTGCGGCAGCCGCACCGGGGTCAGGAGTCGTACGGTCTCCGACGCAGCTACAGCATGGCCTCGAATCCCGCCTTCGGGTCTCCGGGCCTCCGGGTCGTGGAGACCGATGCCCGCCACCGGGGCCGGCCGCTCGATCGAGGCGGTGGCGGAAGGTGTTGTGCTGCGTCCCGTAGGCACGCAGATGGACGACGGGGGCCGTCGGTACCGCAGTGACGTGCGCGTACTGTTCAACTGACGCCCTGGTCATACCTGTCGCACGTGCACACCCGCCGCGGTCAGTGCGTCGACCTCCGCCTCGGGCGCGCCCTCGTCGGTGACGACGGCGTGCAGTGCGGTGGCGGGCGCGACAAGAGCAAGGGCGGTACGGGAGAGCTTCGCGCCGTCCGTGACCGCGATGACACGGCGGGCCGACGCGATCGCGGCCCGCTTGACGGCGGCGTCGTCCAGGTCGTACGCGGTCAGGCCGTTCGCAGCGTTCAGTCCGCAGCAGCCGATGACCGCGGTGTCGAAACGCAGGGCGGCCAGCGATGCCTCGGCGAGCGGGCCGGTGAGTGCGAGCTCTCCCGGCCGGGGGCGGCCACCGGGCACCAGCAGCGTGAGGTCCTGCGCTCCGGTCAGTGCGTTCACCGCGTGCAGGGACAGCGGCATGACCGTCAGGCGGCGGTGCTCCAGCGCGCGGGCCACTTCCAGGCAGGTGGTGCCGCTGTCGAGGACGACGGACTCCCCGTCGGCGATCAGCCCGGCAACCTCGGAGGCGATGCGTCGCTTGGCCTCCAACCCCTCCGTCGCCCGCAGCCCGAAGGGGGGTTCGTCGCCGCGCAGCAGCAGACTCCTCGCTCCTCCGCGGTATCGCTCCAGGATGCCCTGCTCAGCCAGGGTCTCCAGGTCGCGGCGGATGGTCATCTCCGACGCGCCGGTCAGGGCGGCCAGCTCCGCGACGCCGGCACTGCCCGCGTCGCGTACCGCCTCGGTGATCCGTCTCAGTCGCTCTGCGCTCGCCACATCTGCGATAGAACATCATCTGTGTTCACAACGCAAGCTTTCGAACATCAAACATGTTCGATATGTTCGTCGACATGGAGAGATCGCTGCGGACCGGCCGACTGGTCACGACCGCCTACTTCGCCCTGAACGGTTTCGTCCTGGGGATGTGGGTGCTCCACATCCCTGCTGTCGAGCGCCACGTGGGCATCAGTCATGCCGTGCTCGGCTGGTTGCTGCTCATCCTCGGCGCGGGAGCCTTCGCGGGCATGCGGATCACGGGCCCGCTCACCGATCGGTGGGGCGCACGCATCGTCGTCCCTCTGAGTGCGGCTCTGTGCAGCGCGGCCGTGGTCCTTCCAGGTCTGGCCACGGACACATGGACGCTGGGAGCCGCACTCGCGCTGCTCGGACTCGGCAACGGCTGCCTCGACGTCAGCATGAACGCCCATGCCATCCAGGTCGAGCGGGGCTACCGACGCCCCGTCATGTCAGCCTTCCACGCCACGTTCTCCATCGGTGGCGTCCTCGCCGCTCTGGTGGGCGCGCGCACACTCAGCTGGGGCTGGAGCCCGGCGGCGACCCTCGGCTCGGTGGCAGTCCTCGGCCTCGCCGTCGCCGCACTCGCCGCCCGCGGGCTCCTGCCTTCCGAACACGTCCCCTCCCCTGCCGAGAAGACTTCCGCCGGTGCGGCTCAACCGGCGCACCGGACATCCCGCCGCATCTGGGCGCTGGCCGCCCTCGCGCTGATGCTCATGCTCTGCGAAGGAGTGGCCAACGACTGGAGCACTCTGCATCTTCGGGACGTCCTGAACGCCACCGCCGCCACCGCCGCTCTCGCCTACGGTGCGTTCGCGACCGCCATGACCATCGGCCGACTGCTGACCGACCGAGTGGCCATGCGCTTCGGGCCCGTCGCCATCCTCCGCTACGGGGCGGCCCTGGCCGCGGTCGGGCTGACGACAGCCACGTTCTCCACCTCGATCCCGCTCGCCCTCGTCGGCTGGGCCGTGTTCGGGGCCGGGCTGTCCGGCTGCATCCCCCAGCTCTTCAGCGCCGCCGGCCACGCCGACCCGGGCGCCGCCGGGACGAATGTCTCGCGTGTCGCCGGTCTGGGCTATCTCGGCATGCTGGCCGGTCCCGCCGTCATCGGACCGCTGACACACTTCCTCCCGCTCAACCTGACCTTCCTGCTGCCCCTTGGGTTCTGCGTCGTGGCATCGTGCGCAGCCGGCTTGCTCCGCTCGCCACGCACCGCTCCCAGCCGGCTGGAGGCCGAGGCGGCATGACGGGAACGGACGGCACGAGCCCGGGGTGCGGCACACTGCGGCACTTCACGCTGAAGTGCGACGGCGAGACCCTGAGTTGCCTGGCAGCAGTCCCGCACATGTCGCATCCCAGCGTGCCCGCTCGCCCCACAGCCGTACTCCTGCACGGCGCCGGTACCAGCGACACGTCACGCCTCACCGGGCTGCTGTCGGACTTCGCCGCTCGCGGACACCACGCTCTGGCCTTCGACTTCTCCGGGCACGGTGACAGCTCGGGTCGGCTGAGCGAACTGAGTCTGAAGCGCAGGTTCGCGCAGGCCCGAGCCGTGATCGACAGCCGTGTTCCCGACGGCGGCCCGCTGGTGCTGATCGGATTCAGCATGAGCGGGCAGACCGTCGCCGACCTGGCGGCGCACTACGGATCCCGGGTCGTCTCCATCGGACTGTGCGCGCCGGCGGTCTACGCTCCCGAGGCATGGTCCGTTCCCTTCGGCGCGGGATTCACCGAGATCATCCGCACGCCGGACAGCTGGCGGCGGTCTCCGGCACTCGACGTCTTCCGCTCCCTGTCCACCCGCGCGGTCCTCGCCACACCACTCACGGACACGATCATTCCCCCGGCCGTGACGCAAGCGGTGGCCGGCGCCCTGGCCACTTCGCGCTGCCGCTTCACCGGGCTCGTCCACCCCGAAGCCGATCACCGCCTGGGCCAGTGGTTCGCCGTCAACGCCGTGGCGCGCGGCCGCTTCGTCGACACCGTACTCAGCGACACACCCCCGACGTAGGGACCGTCCACGAGACCAACGGCCCCCGACCGCACGGCGTCCCCGTCAGCCTTTCCGGTCGCAGCACTGGACGCCGCGGGTGGCCGCAGCCCGAGGGGCGTCGCACGGGGGGGCCGACTCCCCTGCCCCGCCCGGCGAACTCGCCTGCTCCGCCCGGCAAACTCGTCGCGTCGCGGCACTAGGAAGTGACAGGTCCACTCGCTACCCTCCGCGCATGATTTCCACCGTCGTCTGGGGCACGGGCAACATCGGCCGCTCCGCGATCCGCGCTGTCGAGGCCCATCCGGCGCTCCAGCTCACCGCTGTGCTCGTCCACAATCCCGACAAGGTGGGACGTGACGCGGGCGAACTCGGCGGGCTCGATCGTCCGCTGGGGATCGTGGCGCGCGACGACGTCGATGCCGTGCTGGCCACCGGCCCCCGGGCCGTCGTGTACGCCGCGTCCGGCGACATCCGCCCCGACGAGGCTCTCGCCGACATCACCAGGGCGATCCGGGCCGGGGCCGTGGTCGTCACCCCCGCGCTGTACGCCCTGTACGACCAGTTGGGCGCCCCGTCGGAGCTGCGGGATCCGGTGCTGGACGCCGTCGCGGCCGGTGGTGGCTCGCTGTTCGTCTCGGGTGTCGACCCCGGCTGGGGCAATGACGTACTCCCGCTGCTGATCAGCGGACTCGGCACCTGCGTGGATGTGATCCGCTGTCAGGAGATCTTCGACTACTCCACCTACGACCAGGAGGAATCGGTCCGGTACCTGGTAGGCATGGGCCAGCCGATGGAATACGAGCCTCTGATGCTCGCACCGACCGTCCCGACCATGGTGTGGGGTGGGCAGATACGGCTGATGGCCAGGGCTCTGGGGGCCGAACTCGACGACATCCGCGAGACGTTGGACCGACGCCCGCTCGACGCCACGGTGAGCACCAGAACGATGGGCACGTTCGAGGCCGGTACTCAGGGCGCCGTGCGGTTCGAAGTACAGGGCATCGTCGGCGGCGAACCCCGCATCGTCATCGAGCACATCACGCGCATTCACCCCTCCTGCGCACCGGACTGGCCGACGCCGCCCGACGGGGACGGCGCACATCGAGTGATCATCGAGGGCCGTCCGCGCATCGAGGTCACGGTCGAGGCCACCGACGAGGGCGAGAACAGGTCCGCGGGCGGGAACGCCACCGCGGTCGGCCGGCTCGTGAGCGCCATCGACTGGCTCGTGGACGCGGAACCAGGAATCTACGACGCGCTCGACGTCCCGCTGCGCCCCGCAGTCGGCAGGCTCGGAAGGAGACATCCATGAACATCGACATCCCCGAGGGCAAGGACGCGATCGAGTACGTGTGGGGCGAGATGGTGCCCGGGATCGGGATCGCCGCATCGAACTTCTCGCTGTCGGTGTACGCCCACACGACCCTGGGACTGCGCGAGTTCGAAGCCGCGCGGTTGCGAATCGCCCAGATCAACGGGTGCCTCTTCTGCCTCGACTGGCGGACCGAACGGGACGGTGTGAAGGTCGAGGAGGAATTCGCCGACGCGGTGACCGAGTGGCGTACCACCGACGTTTTCGACGACCGAACCCGGTTGGCCGCCGAATACGCCGAGCGGTACGCCCTGGATCACCACAACCTCGACGACGCGTTCTGGTCCCGGATGACCGCGCACTACAGTCAGCTCGAGATCGTGGAGCTGAGCATGAGCATCGGATCATGGCTGGCCTTCGGCCGGCTCAACCATGTGCTGGGCCTCGACACCGTGTGCGCGCTGCCCGGCCGTTGATCGTCACAGGTCGGTGGCGATGATCTTCTCGATGTTCCGTTCGGCGAGCGCGGTGATGGTGACGAACGGGTTGACGCTGGTGTTGCCGGGGATCAGCGAGCCGTCGATGACGTACAGGCCCACGTAGCCGTGCAGGCGGCCGTAGTTGTCGGTGGCCCGGTTCAGCACCGCGCCGCCGAGCGGGTGGTACGTGAGGTGGTCGCCCCAGATCTTGTAGGTGCCGAAGAGATCGGTCCGGTAGATCGTCCCCTCCTTCTGGTTGATCCTGTCGAAGATCGTCTTGGCGGCGTCGATGGACGGCTGCTTCCAGGCGGTCTGCCAGTTCAGGTCGACCGTGCCCGTCGCGGCGTTCCAGGAGAACTCGGCCCGGTTCGGGTTCTTGGTGATGGACAGGTAGAACGAGGCGTATGTCTCGATCCCGGTGGGCAGCGGCGCAACCTCGGCGAACGCGCCACCGGCCGCCCAGTTGTCGATGCCGCCCGTGGGAATGGACGCCTGAAGACTGCCGGTCGGGTCCCACAGGTGATTGGCCCGGCCGCACATGACGTTGCCGTTGTCGCCCCACCCTTTGCCGATCTCGTTGTTCAGGGCGGGGAGCGCACCGGTGGCCTTCAGCTTGACCAGCAGCTTGCTGGTGCCCACGCTGCCGGCCGCGAAGAACACCCGGTCGGCGGTCACCGTCTTGGTGGCCGTGGTGTCACCGCCGGTGTCGATCTGGTCGATGACGACCGTGTAGCCGCCACCTGCCGCCGGGGCGACCGAAGTGACCTTGTGCAGCGGCGAGATGGCGACCCTGCCGGTGGCTCTGATCCGGTCGAGGTACGTCTTCTGCAGCGATTTCTTGCCGTAGTTGTTGCCGTAGAGGATCTCGCCGGCCAGCGCCGACCTGGGGACGGTTCCGGCCTCCTCCTGCCTCATGTAGTCCCAGTCGTACACGGTGGGCACGAAGACGAACGGGAAGCCGGCACGTTCGGCCTGCTTACGGCCGACCCGGGCGTACTGGTAGCACGCGGCGGTGTCGAACCAGGCCGGATCGATGGTGCCGACGCCGAGCCCGGCATTGGCGCGCGGGTAGTAGATGCCGTACATCTCGTCGGCGTCCACCGACGGGAGGACGGCTCCGAAGTTCTCGCGCTTGGGGGTGACCGCCATCCCGCCGTTGACCAGCGAGCCGCCACCGACACCGCGGCCCTGGTAGACGGTGATCCCGCTGAACTCCTCGGCGTCGAGGATCCCTGTGTTGCGGGTGATGTTCCTGTCGATGGGGAAGCCGAGGAAGTTGCTGAGCGGCTGCTTGGTCCTCGTGCGGAGCCAGTACGACCGGCTGTCCGGGGAGGTCGTGTTGGCGAAGATCTTGCCGTCCGGGCCGGGGGTGTCCCAGGCCATGCCCATTTCGATCATGTGCACGTCGACGCCTGCCTGGGCGAGACGCAGTGCGGCGACGGAGCCGCCGTATCCGGTGCCGATCACCAGGGCCGGGACATGGGCTCCGGAGTCGATCGGAGCGGCTGCGGAGCGGATCCCGGCCCGGGCCGGGATGGTGTGACCCGCGAGGGCCACGGCTCCTAAAATAGAACCAGTTCCTGTGATGAATCTTCGACGCGAAACACCCTCGGTGCCTGCATCATGCATGGTAGAGTCACTCATGTGACACGCCTCACTCTCTTCAGAGTGAAACTGGTTCTACTGCTGTTTGCGTGTCAAGTCACTACATACCTGCGGGTAATATGCACCCGATCGAGGGACCCGGACACGCAACGTCACGCGTCGCCCCGGACCGCGCGGCAGGAGGACAGGACCGACGGGAACGGGTGGCGAAGCCCTGTCGGACCTTCGCCACCCGTCATTCCCGAATCGACGCAACCGGGGGTCAGTAGGCCCCGAACACGTTGTCGATCGAGCCGTACTTGGCAGCGGCGTAGTTGCACGCGGCCGTGATGTTGGCGACCGGGTCGTAGGGGTCCATCGACGTACCGGGCACGTGGTAGGCCCGGAAGGTGGGGTCGATGACCTGCAGGAGACCCTTGGACGGCGTGCCCTTGGCTGCGTTCGAGTCCCAGTTGTTGATGGCCCGGGGGTTGCCCGAGGACTCGCGCATGATGTTGCGGTGGATCCCGTCGTAGCTGCCGGGGATGCCGTGCTTGGCCATGACGGCCAGCGACTCCTTGATCCAGCCGTCGAGGTCGTTCGTGTACGTCGTGGGCTTGGGGGTGACCACAGCGGCGGTGCTCGCGGCCGTCGTGGACTCGACCGCCGCGGGCGCGGCCTTGGCGCCGATGGTGAGCTTCTGGCCCGGGTGAATCACGCCGGGGTCGGCTCCGATGACCGCTCGATTGTCCTTGTACAGCTGCTGCCAACCGCCGCTCACGGACTGACTCAGGGCGATCTTGTAAAGGGTGTCACCGGCTATCACGGAATAGGTGGAGGGCGTAGCCGCCCGCACGGCAGTCGGCTTGGCGGGGGCGGCAGCGGGCGCCACCGCATTGGCGACGGCGGTGACAGACTGCGCCGGCGCTGCCGAGGCAACGGTGGCCCCGATCATCGGAAGAGCCAGAGCGGCTCCGCCCGTGCTCACGGCAATGATTCCGCGAGTCAGCGAACCGGACTTACGACGACGGTGGTTACCCATTGCGGGCATGGCGCATTCCTCTCCGTCGCCTACGAGGTGAGCTGTCGGGTTGAGGCTGGAGTTGCCTCGCCGTATGGGAATACGACTTCACCCCTAGCCGTTCCGGATACCGGATCGGCGGCTTGCCTGGGTCCCCCGCTCCTGCCGTACGTGAATGGTCGGGTTACCGGACGGCGGCAGGATTCGGCGTTCCATCCGGATTGACGGTGACCGTAGGCGAGAAACTCCGACCTGAACAAGCCCCCATTTCTCGATCACAATTCATTTACAAGATCGAGTCGCGGAATTTCACCTGATCCACCCCGGCCCACGAAGCCAACTTTCTTGGCGCAGCAGGGAACCGGGCGGCACGCCGCTGCGTCCGCGCGCCCGAAAGGTGACTCTCACCACTCAGTCCGAAAAGGGCGATTTGCCCGACCCGTAAGACCCCGACCCGTGAGGGTTTCGCATGCATCGGACAGTCGAGCAACTTCCCTTAATCGCCAAAATTCCGACATTTAGCAGATATTGGCTTCGACGGACAGGCCCTCGGGCCTCCGACTCGTCGGGAAGGTCGCCTCCCACGAGGCGACCGGGGCCAGTCGCACGTCACGCATCTGCGCCGACTGCGGCGCACGAGTGGCCGCCCACCCCGGCCTGGTCGCGCAGGTTCACACGAACGACACCACGACGGCCGCACGAGGTGCCGTACGCCTTCGGCATGGCCATGATGGTGCGGAAGAACGCCCTGCCCGCCCACCGGGACCGTCCGGCAGCACGAAAGAAGTGATGGCGATGGAGCTGTTCCCGCCCATGCCGCTCGCCGAGTGGCGTGACACCAAAGAGACGCTCCACCGCTTCGCGCAGGTCGTCGGAAAGATCCGTCTCGCGGCCAGCGTCCGGCGCAATCACTGGTGGAACGTTCCGTTTCACCTCACCGGCCGCGGTATCACCACCCGCCCCATGGGGCAGATCGACGGCAACCCGATTTTCACGGTGGACTTCGACTTCGTCGACCATCGCCTCGTCATCACAAGACTGGACGGTGTGACGGTCTCGTTCCCACTTTCGGGCCAGTCTGTGGCGTCCTTCCACAAGAAGGTCATGGCCGCCCTGGAAGCACTGGGCATCAAGGTGGATATCAACGTGCCCAGGCCATTTGATCTGCCCGACGCCGAGCGGCCGTTCGCCGAGGACACCCAGCACGCGGCATACGATCCCGAACACGCCAACCGGTATTGGCAGGTTCTCAGTCAAGTGGCACTGGTACTGGAGGAATTCGCGGCGCGGTTTTCGGGGAAAGTCAGTCCCGTGCACCATTTCTGGCACACCTTCGATATCGCCCACACCCGCTTTTCGGAGCGTCAGATCGACCAGCCCCAGCAGGTCGACCCGGTGACGCGGGAGGCCTACTCCCGAGAAGTGATCAGCTTCGGATTCTGGTTCGGTGACGACAAGTTCGCCGCTCCCGCGTTCTACTCGTACACCGCTCCCGAACCGGCGCGGTTGGCGGAGGAACCGCTCACTCCGGTGTCGGCGCAGTGGGTGGATCGCGGCGGCAGCCATCTGGCGGTGCTGCCGTACGACGCGGCCCGCACCGAGAGCGATCCCCGTGCGGCCGTTCTCGCCTTCTACGAAAGCGCCTATCAGGCCGGAGCGGGGCGCGCCGGCTGGGACATCGGCCGTCTCGCCTGTCCCGACGGGACGACCGATCCGTGCCTGAGGACCCATATGTCTGCCGGTGGCTGAGGAGCGCGGCTTCAGTGCAGCTGCTGCTCCCAGTCCGAGGGGACCTTGTCCCGGGGTCCCGGGGTCGGCTGGTCGACCGGGTGCGAGGTGGGCGGGAGCAGCTCCAATCCCTCGTAATATTCCTCGGTCTCGATGTTCCAGAGCCAGTTCTCCCCCGGCTCGAAGCTGGCCAGGAAGGGATGTCCTGCCTCGCGTGCGTGCTTCGTACCGTGCTGCGAGGGGGAGGAGTCGCAGCAGCCGATGTGACCGCACGCGGCGCAGCGGCGCAGGTGCAGCCACCATCCCGGTCCTTCGCCCGCCAGGCAGTCCGCACATCCCGCCCCGCTGGGAGCCGCGGCGAGATCGATGCCTGGGATCTGGTCAGGTGCCATGTGACGTGTCTCCGTGATCAGGCGCGGGACCGCGGACCCTGCGGGTCTCGGCCCCGGCGCTCCGAGGCTTCCGGTGCCCCTCCTGCATCGTAAGGCCGGGTTGCACGGTCCGCCTGCGCCGAACAGCCGTGCCGGACTCCGGGCGCCGATCGGTGGTGTGAAGTGCCCACCCTGCAGAGGGCGTTCGCGTGTGCGGGCGGCAGCAGGGCCGAGGCATTCGGGCGTCGCGGGGCGCGGTCTCCTGTCGGCTCGCGTCACGCTCCCGGGACTGTCGGCTGCGTGGCCCGGGGGCTGCCGAGCCGCCGCCGCAGTGCGGCGAGCCGGGGATGGCGTTCGTGCAGTTCGGCGGAGTGGCGGTCGAGTTCCTCGCCGAGGCGTTCGGCGCGCTTGTCGATGTCCAGCTCATCCAGAATGCGGTCGACCTCGGCGAGCAGCGCACCGTGCAGTTGCCACTGTCGGGGGTGCTCCTGGACGTCCTCGAGCAGGAGGTCGGCCACCACGTCCCGAGTGGCGCGGCTGGCGGCCAGTGCGTCGGCAAGTCTCGACTCCGCCTCCTCGGCATTGGCGGACACCGGGGTGGTGATCAGCGTGGAGAAGCTCTCGATGGCGTCGGCCATCTGCGTGAAGAGTTCCCGGAGCGAGGCGGCCACGTCCTGCGGGAACATGGTTTCCTCCGTCCGGGCCTTGGCCAGGTCCGTCAGCGTGCGGGCCAGCACGCGGAGCACAACGGCACAGATCTCCAGTGTGTCGAGTCCGGTACGCAGGACGATGCGGTACAGAAGACCCTGCCGGATCCGGGGGTTGAGCAGGAGGCTCTCCTCGGCCTGCCGCAGCGAGGCGTCGACGGCCACGATGTCGTGGTCGAGTCTGCGGGCGTCGTGCAGTCTCGCCGCCGCCTGCGTGACGGAGATGTGGCCGCCGACCTCCTCGCCCATGGCCCGGAACATCCGTCCCATCTCCCGTGCCAGTTCGTCGATGGACACGCCCGCGTTCTGCACCCATACGGGAGGTGCGAGCAGGTTGAACAACAGGCCGACGCCCGCACCGATCAGGGTCTCCAGAACGCGGTCCCACGCGGTGGCGGCGACCTGGGAGACGCCGAGGACGAGCATCGCGCTGATGGCGACTTCCGGCACGAACTCGTCCACCCGCACCATCCGGCCGATGATCAGCGAGCTGAAGATCGTCAGACCCAGGCTCCACCAGCTCAGCCCCACCAGGGCGCTGAAGCCGATGGCGATGAGCACCCCGACGACGACGGAGTTGACGCGCCGGATGCCCGTGGTGAGTGTCGCGTACAGGGTGACCTGGACGACGAGGAGCGCGGTCAGCGGAGCCGTCAGCGGTGCGGGCTGCGGAAGGGTCCACACCGCGACGACATACGCGATCACCGCGGCCGCCGTCGAGCGCAGGGTCTGCGCCGCGACAGGCTCGGTGGTCTGCCGTACGAGTTTGATCACAGGTGCGGAGATTTCAGGCATTTCACTCTCCTTCCCTCGTACGACTGCTTGCAGCACCACGAATCCACCGGACGGGTTGTGCGTGGGCCCTGTCGATGGGTACGTGGGCCTCCTGGCGTCGTCGGTCGGACAGCAAGGCGCGGCGGAGTGCCGGAAGTCGGCGCAATGCAGTCCTGTGGGTGTGGGGCGCCGATCCCTAGGGTCGTGCCATGCGCGTACTTTTCGCCTCGACCAGCGGATCGGGCCACTTCAACCCCCTTGTCCCGTTCATCGACGCCTGCGCGGCGCGTGGGGACGATGTCCTCGTCGTCGCACCGCCCAAGCTCGAACCGTTACTGACGACCCGGGAACAGCCCTACCGCATCGGCGGGGAGCCGCCGGAGGCCGAGCTCGTCCCGCTGATGACGCGGGTGTTGGGACTGCCTGCGGACGAGGGCGTGTCCCTGATGACCAGGGAGGTGTTCGGCAGGCTGTGCACCACCGCCATGCTGCCGACGCTGGAGGAGCTCTGCCGGGAGTGGCGGCCGGATCTCGTCCTGCACGAGATGTACGAGCTCGCGTCGGTGGTGGCAGCCGAGCGCCACGGTGTCCCGCATGCCCAGGTCGCCGTTTCTGCCGCGCAGTTCGCGGAGTCCACCGATGAACTGCTCCGCCCGGTACTCGATTCGTACGGTGCGGGCATCGCGGACCGGCTCAGGGCCTCCCCCTATCTGACCCGGCTCCCCACGTCCCTGGACCCCTCGCCGTACGCGGTGACCCGGCGCTACCACCAACCACCCGCCCCGGACGCTCTGCCGGACTGGTGGCACAGCGGTGAGGAACCGCTCGTCTACGTCACGCTCGGCACCGAGGTGGGCGGCATGCCGAACGCCTCCGCCCTGTACCGGACGGTGCTGGCGTCCGTGAGCGAGCTGCCGGCACGCGTCCTGCTGACCACGGGTCCCCTCACCGAGGTGTCGGACTTCGGGGCGATCCCCCGCAATGTCCATGTGGAGAAGTGGGTCCCCCAGGCCGACGTACTGGGCAGCGCCTCCCTCGTGCTCTGCCACGGCGGTTCGGGCACGGTCTACGGCGCCCTCGCCGCCGGTGTCCCGCTGGTCTGTGTGCCCCTCTTCGCCGACCAGCCGACGAACGCGGAGCTGGTCACCGGGGCGGGCGCAGGTCTGACCGTCACGGCGGACGGACCGGGACAGGAGGGGGCCGGGTTCGGTCCGGACGGTGTCGCCCGCCTGCGGTCGGCCGTCGAACGGGTACTCGAGGAACCGTCGTACCGGGCGAGTGCCGAGCGCCTCGCAGCCGAGATGTCGGCCACGCCGACAGCCGGCGAACTGCTCGGCAGTCTCGGGGCCGTGCCGGCGCCCGGTCTTCGCTGAGACCGGGGGGACGAGCGGCGGTCAGTGCCGGAACCAGGAACACCGGTGGCTGCGGCGCGACCGGTCCGGCGTCGGCGACGTACGAGGGAGCACCACGACGATTCGGGGCACGCCCTCTACTGCGCGGCGCCGGGCGACTCCTCGTCGGATTCGAGGATCGAGTCCTCCAGCCTGCGCAGCAGCCGCGCGAGCTGGCGGCGTTCGGACGGCGACAGCCCTCCGAGCATCCGGCGTTCGTTGTCGAGATGCTCCGCGAACACGGTGTCCACCGTCGTGAGGCCCTTGTCCGTGAGACGCGAGTAGACGACCCTGCGGTCGTCGGCGTCCCGTTCACGGACGATCAGGCCGTCCTTCTCCAGACGGTCGATCCGGAGGGTGACCCCTGCCGACGACACCAGTCCGGAGTCGGCGAGCTGGCCCGCCGTCAACCGGAACGGCTTCCCCGACCGCCGCAGGGCGGTCAGCACGTCGAAGCCCGCCACGGACAGACCGTGCCGCTCGATCGACGTGGTGAGCCTGGTGCTGTAGCGCAGGAACGAGCGGTGGAGCCGCGCGAGAACCTCCAGCGGGCTGGTGTCCAGCTCCGGCCGTTCGCGCGCCCAGTCCTCGATCACCTTCGCCACGGCGTCCCGGTCCCCCGGCCTCGATCCAGCCATCCTCAACCCCTCGCACGGCTCCCGCAGACTTCTCACGGCCCTGAGAATCTTACCGCTGAGGGGAAGAGCCGGGACCGGGGGTGCCTGCGCCGTAGGGCTTCACCTGCGGGAACGCCGCCTCAGCACCTGGAGTACCACCACCACGCACAGCACGGCCGCCGTGGGCGCCGCAGCCTTCCTGAGCAGCACGGGCAGCGCCGCGGCACCGAGGTCGATGGCCTCCGGCTCGGGCGCGACCCGGCCCTGGAGCGTTCTCGTCGTGCCCGTCATGGAGTCCGCAGACGCGGTCGGCCCGGCGTCCCGCAGCAGCTCTTCGAGGTGGGTGGCGAACTGCTGGACGATACGGTCGCCGACCTCGGTCATGATGCCCCGGCCGAACTGTGCCGGACGGCCGGTGATGTCGAGGTCCGTGCGTACCCGCGCGACACTGAGCGAGTGCGTCGTTCGCCATCAGGCGCTGATCGGCAGGACCGTCCGCGAGTACGGCATCAGCCTGCCCGCTTACGACGTACTCGCCACCCTCCGCGACGCGGGCGAGCCCTACCGCCGCACGATGGGCGAGGTGGCGGCGGCCGGCACGGTCCGCGCGGGCGGTCTCACCCAGCACGCGGACCGTCTGGAAGCGGCAGGTCTGATCCGGCGGGAGCGCGACGCGGACGACCGCCGGATCGTCCGGCTGCGCCTCACCACGGAGGGTCTCGAACTCGCCGACCGGGTCCTCGCCGTACGGTCGGCCCAGGAGCGGGAGTTGCTCGCCGGGCTGGGCACGGCAGACCGGCGCCGGCTCTCCGGGCTGCTCGGAACCCTGGGGCAAACGCTGGGGGCCCGTGTCCCGGAGCAGTGATCGCTGCTCCGGGACACCGGCCCGCACCGGGACTGCCGATCGCGTCTCAGGCGTTGATCTCCTCCAGCGTCCTGCCCTTGGTCTCGACGGCGAACCACGCGATCACCGCGCCCACCGCGGCCACCACGGCGAGCTGCGCGAAGACGACGGCCAGACTGCCGCCCGCGCCGATGATCGCGCCGACGGTCACCGGACCGAGGATGACACCGAACCGGTTCCACAGACCGCCGAACGCGGCACCCTTGGCCCGGTTGAACGTGGGGTACAGCTCGGGCGAGTACAGGTAGAGCCCCGCGTTGATCGCGTACAGGAAGAAGGTCGTGCACGAGGCGAAGACGGCGACCTGACCGCCCGAGGTCGCCCCGGCCAGTGCGAGGACGCCCAGCGAGAGCACGGTGCCGACGAGCGCGCCGATCAGCGCGGGCCTTCGGCCGATGCGGTCGATCAGCAGGGCCACGACGAACGTGCCGAGCAGGCCGGTGACGTTGCTGAGCAGGGTATAGACGAGCGCGGTGGTCAGATCCAGCCCGAACTGCTTCGTGTACAGCGACGGCAGCCAGGTGGAGATGCCGTGGTTGACGTAGTACGCGACGAACCACAGACCCGACAGCACGGCCGTCCGCCGAAGATAGCGCCCACGGAACAGGTCGCTCAGCCGGCCCTGGGAGGTGTCTTCGGGCAGCGTCGCGGCGGGTGCGGGCAGCGGTTCGGAAGTGGCCCGGGCGACCTCCGCCTCGATACGGGCGAGAGCCTCCTCCGCTTCCTCCGTGCGGCCACGGGACAGCAGCCAGCGCGGGGACTCGGTGACGTGGCGGGGCAACAGGGCGGCGATCAGCGCCGGAAGGGTGCCGACGACAAACATCGCACGCCAGCCGAAGTTGGGGACCACCCACACGGCGACCAGGGTGGCCACCGCGAGTCCCGCCGGGAAGATCATCTCGTACAGCAGGACGAAACGGCCCCGCTTGTCGGAGCGGGCGATCTCGTTGATGTAGGTGGCCGCGACGGGCACGACGCCGCCGATGCCGAGACCCTGGACGAACCGGAAGAGCGAGAAGGTCTCGATGTTGCCGGAGACGGCGACGGCGAGGCTGGCGAGACCGGTGACGGCGACGCCGAGGGCGACAGTGCGCACGCGGCCGATCTGGTCACCCATCCAGCCGGCGGCCAGTGCCCCGAGCAGCATGCCGATGGAGGCGGAGGTCACGGCGAAGGTGGCCTGCCCGGTGGTCAGGTGCCATTCCTTCATCAGGACGGGCAGTGCGGAGGCGGCCAACAGCTGGTCGAACGCCTCGAAGAAGGTGACGGCGCCGATCAGGAATCGGACCTTGACGTGCCAGCGCGAGTGCGGCAGTCGTTCAAGTCTCGCGGCTATGGAGCCAAGGGCTGGCTTGCCGGCCACAGTCGTCATGGAGGGGGTCCTTCCGCGGACAGAGGAGTTGCGGAGACAGTAGGGTCCCGTATCTAAGCGGTCAATGGTTAAGTGCTTAGAAATCTGACGGCCATCCACTCGTCGACCATCCTCGCCGCCACGGATCCCATGCTCAAGGTCCCCTCGACACCGATTTCAACTCGGGCCTTGCGCAGAGAAAGTTAAGCTCTTAGATTTCTAGCACTTCGACAGTGCAGGCAGCCCAGTCACTCCGGTGTCGCGCCGAGCGCATCCGCACCCGAAGTCCCCTCATTCCGCCGCCTCGCCCGGAGGTTCTCCCGTGCCGCACTTCCCCACCGACATCCTGATCGCGGGCCAGTGGCGACGCGGCGCGGGCGAGCCCGTCGACACCGTCGACCCGGCGACCGGCCGCATCGTCGCCACCGTCCACTCCGCATCGGCGGACGAGGTCGCCGAAGCGGCCGAGGCCGCGGCGAAGGCAGCTGCGGACCCCGCCTGGCGGGACCTGCTCCCCCACGAGCGCGCCCGGCTGCTGCACCGGATCGCCGAGCTGACCGAAGAGGCTGCCGACGAGCTCTCGGCCCTGCAGACCGCCGACACCGGCAAGACCCTGACCGAGACCCGGGCCCTCGCGCTCAGCGCGGCAGGCACCTTCCGCTACATGGCGGCCGCCCTGGAGACGGCGGAGGACTCCGTCACCCCGTCCCGCGGTCCGTACGTCACGATGAGCGTGTACGAACCGATCGGCGTCGTCGGCGCGATCAACCCCTGGAACTCCCCCGTCGCCAGCGACGCACAGAAGATCGCCCCCGCGCTCGCGGCCGGGAACGCGGTCCTTCTCAAGCCCGCGGCCTGGACCCCCCTGGTCTCCCTCGCCCTCGGCCGTCTGATCACCCGGGCGCTCGACGAGTTCGGGCTGCCCACAGCCCTGCTGTCGGTGCTGCCCGGCAGCGGCCGGGTGGTCGGGGACGCCCTCGTACGCCATCCCCTCGTCGCCCGCATCGGATTCACCGGCGGCACGGAGACCGGGCGGTCCATCGCCGCGGCCGCGGCGGAGAAGCTCGTCCCCGCCTCGCTGGAGCTGGGCGGCAAGTCGCCGACGATCGTGCGCGCCGACGCGGACGTCGAACAGGCCCTGGCAGGCGTGCTGTTCGGGATCTTCTCGTCCAGCGGCCAGTCCTGCATCGCCGGTTCCCGGCTCTTCGTGGCCCGTGAGATCTACGACTCCTTCGTCGGTGAACTCATCGAGCGTGTCCGCAAGTTGCGCGTCGGCCCCGGCACCGAACCGAGCACCCAGGTCGGCCCGCTCGTGCACCACCGCCACCGCGACTCCGTCGCCGCCTATGTGGACCTCGCCCGCTCCGAGGGCGCGCGGGTGCTGTGCGGCGGGTCCGCACCCGAGGGCGAGCGGTACCAGGACGGCGCGTACTACCTGCCGACCGTCCTCGACGGGCTGCCGAACACCTCCCGCACCTGCCAGGAGGAGATCTTCGGACCCGTGCTGGTCGCCCTGCCCTACGACGACGAGGACGATCTGGTCCGCCAGGCCAATGACTCGGTCTACGGGCTGGCCTGCGGCATCTGGACCCGCGACCTGCGGGCCGCGTGGCGGATCGCCCGCCGTATCGAGGCCGGCACCGTCTGGATCAACACGTACAAGCAGTTCAGCGCCTCCACCCCGTTCAGCGGATGGAAGGACAGTGGCCTCGGTACGGAGAAGGGCCGCGACGCCATCCGCGCCTACCAGCGCCAGAAGTCCCTGTACTGGGGCACCTCGGACCTCCCGCTCCCCTGGGCCAACTGACCCGGCACGCCTGCCCGTCTTGGAGAGACTCATGCACCAACCACCGCCCGGTCCGATCGCCCGGCTCCGATCGCTGCGCTACGTCGAGCTGCACACGCCGGCCTTCACCGAGGCCGCCGACTTCTACGAGGAGGTCTGGGGCCTTCGGACCGTCGAGTCCGACACAGGCGCCCGCTGGCTGCGCGGCACGGGAGACGAGCACCACGTGCTCCACCTGACCGAGCGGGAGCGGGTCGGTCTCGGCCGGATCGCGTTCGCCGTCGCGACCCCCGCCGAGGTCGACGAGGCCGCCCGGCGCCTCGAAGCACGCTCCATCGTTCCCGTCTTCGGGCCCGGCCCGCTGGAACAGGCCGGCGGGGGCTACGGGTTGCGGTTCACCGACCCCGAGGGGCGCCTCATCGAGATCAGCGCCCAGGTCGAGGCGGTCGTCCCGTGCGGCCGGGACGGCGCCGTGCCCGTCGGGGTCACGCACGCCGTGCTCAACACCACCGACATCGACGCCGCCGTCGCCTTCTACTGCGACGTGCTCGGTCTGCGTGTCTCCGACTGGTCCGAGCACCAGATGGCGTTCCTGCGCTGCAACGCCGACCACCACTGCATCGCCTTCAACCAGGCCGAGTGGACCTCGCTCAACCATGTGGCGTACGAGATGACCTCGGTCGACCACTTCATGCGGGGCCTCGGCCGGCTGCGCCACCACGGCATCACCCCCCAGTGGGGTCCCGGCCGGCACGGTCCCGGGAACAACACCTTCTCCTACTTCACCGACCCGTCGGGGCTGGTCTGCGAGTACACCTCCGAGGTCGCCCAGATCGTCGAGGACGCCTGGATCGCCCGGGTGTGGCGGCGGGTGCCCGACCTGTCCGACCTGTGGGGCACGGCCGGTCCGCCGTCGAAGGAGATCCGCTGTCACATGGCGGGCTCGCCGGACCCCGGCCCGCTCGCACCCGTCGACGCCCAGGAGGCAACCGCATGAGCACCGTACGCAAGGTCGGCGTGGTCGGCTGGGGTGCGATCGGCCGGGTCGTCGGCACCGCCCTCGCCGAGGGACAGGTGGGCGGCGCCGAGCTGGTGTGCGTCGTCGACAACCGTCCCCTCGGTGAAGCCGCGCCCGCGCGTCAGGTCACCTTCGAGGAGGCCCTGGAACTCTGCGACCTGATCGTCGAGGCCGCGGGCCAGGGCGTCGTGCGGGATTGGGGAGAGCGGGTGCTGGCCTCCGGCACCGATCTGCTGATCGCCTCCAGCGGGGCGCTGACCGACGACGAGCTGGCGAAGCGGCTGCTCGCGGCGGGGCCGGGCCGGGTGTACTTCACGGGCGGCGCCGTCGGCGGTCTCGACCTCCTCCAGGCGGCACGCTCGCTCGGCCCGCTGGACGAGGTGCGCCTGACCACCACCAAGCTGCCGTCGACCCTCGAACAGCCTTGGATGAATGAGGAGTTGCTGACCCGGATGCGGACTGCAACCGGACCGGTCGAGATCATGTCCGGCACCGCCCGCGAGGTTCCGGTGAAGTTCCCCAAGTCGACGAACGTGGCCGCGTCGGTCGCGCTGGCCGTCGGCGACCTGGACGCTGTGCGGGTCCGGGTCGTCGCCGACCCGGCGGCGCACCACACCCGGCATGTGATCGAGGCGTCCGGCCCGCACGGTGCGTACCGCTTCGAGGTGGCGCATCTGCCCGACCCGGGCAATCCGGCAACCAGCCAGGTCGTGCCCTACGCGGTGCTGCGCAGCCTCGCGGCGCTCGCCGGACGGTCGGGGCAGATCCTTTGAGCGGCCGCGTCGACGTCCATGTGGAGGAGGCCGGCGACCGAGGTCCACTGCTGCTGTGCCTGCACGGCATCGGCTCGTCGTCGGCCGCGTTCGCCCCGCAGGTCGCCGAACTCTCCTCGTACGTAAGGGTCGTGGCCTGGGACGCCCCGGGCTATGCCAAGTCCCCCGACCCCGAGGAGCCGCTCACCCTCGACGACTTCGCGGACACGGCGGCCGCCCTCATCCGCGAGCGTGCCTCGAACGCGCATGTGCTCGGCGTCTCCTGGGGCGGTGTGATCGCGCTGCGGCTCGCCGCCCGCCACCCGGAGCTCGTCTCCTCGCTGATCGTCGCCGACTCCAGTCCCGGCTCGGGCACGGACGAAGCGAAGGCCGAGGGCATGCGGGCGAGGGCGGGCGAGCTGGCCGAACTCGGTGCGCGCGCCTTCGCCGAGGCGCGCGGACCGCGGCTGCTGTCACCGGGCGCTCCGGACCATCTGGTGCGCCGGGTCGTGCGGACCATGGCGGAATCGGTGCGGCTGCCGGGATACGCGTACGCCGCCGAGTCCATGGCCGCGGCCGATCTGCGCGCCGAACTCCCCTCGATCACCGCGCCCACGCTCGTGCTCTGCGGCGACCAGGACATGGTCACCGGCATCGAGGCGAGCCAGGCCATCGCCGGGGCCATCCACAGAACCGCCTACGTGATCGTCAAGGACGCCGGTCACCTGGCCAACCAGGAGCAGCCCGGGCGATTCAACGCCTGGGTGCTCTCCCACCTCCGCATCACCGCATCCATTCCCGAATAGGAGCTGTTCCCCATGCCTCTGACCACCACCGAGTACGACAACGGCGGCGACCTGTCCGCGTACACCGACTCCCTCATCGCCACCAAGAGCTCCCGCGTGGCGGACTTCGACACCCTCTCCTTCCAGGAGAAGGCCGGCCCGCAGTACCGTCGCGGCCAGATCCGGTACGTCGGTTCCGGCGCCACCGGCAACCACGAGAGCGACAGCCGCATCATCCCGTCCGGCGGCTTCACCTTCTCCAACATGCTGCTGCCGCCCGGCGCCGAGGGCCCGGCCCACACCCACCACGACGTCGAGGAGGCGTTCTTCGTCCTGGAGGGTGAGGTCAAGGTCGGCATCCACCGCGGCCCGGACGAGGCCGAGTACCGCACCCTCGGCTACCGCGACATGATCGTCGTCCCGGCCGGCGTGACTCGGTCGCTCAAGAACGAGGGCGACACCGACGCCCTGTTCTGCGTCGTCATCGGCACGCAGAAGCCGCAGGTGCCGACCTACCCCGAGTACTCGCCGATGCACGGCGTCACCCGTGGCTGACCAGCCTCCGGCCGACGCACGCACCGTCGTCGTCACCGGCGCGGGCCGTGGCCTGGGACTGGCCATGGCCCGCCGGGCGGGCGCCGACGGCTTCCGGGTCGTCGTCGCCGAACTGGAACGGGAGCGGGGCGAGCACGCTGTCGCGGAGCTGCGCGCGGAGGGCGTCGACGCACACTTCGTACGCTGCGACGTCGCCGACCCCGCCTCGGTGGACGCGCTGGCCGACGCCGTGCGCGAGCTGGGCACCCTGTACGGCCTGGTCAACAACGCGGCGCTCGCCAACGGCGTGGGCGGCAAGGAGTTCCAGGACATCGACGTCGAGGTGTGGGACCGGCTGATGACGGTCAACGCGCGCAGCCCGTGGCTGGTGTCGAAGACGCTGTTTCCGCTCTTCACGGGTCCCGGCCGCATCGTCAACATCGCCTCGGACGCGGCACTGTACGGATCTCCGCGCCTTGCCCACTACGTCGCCTCCAAGGGCGCGGTCATCGCACTGACCCGGGCCATGGCCCGCGAGCTCGGCGACCGGGGGATCACCGTGAACGCGGTCGCCCCCGGACTCACCGAATGCGAGGCGACCGAGACCGTGCCCGCCGAGCGGCACGACCTCTACCGCATGAACCGGGCCATCTCCCGGCCGCAGCAGCCCGACGACCTCACGGGGATCGTCTCCTTCCTGCTCGGCGAGGAGTCCCGTTATCTGACCGGCCAGGTGATCGCCGTCAACGGCGGCTTCACCATGAACTGAACTGCAGGAGAAACGAGTTATGGATCTGGGCCTCGCCGACCGCACCATCGTGGTCACCGGCGGCAGCTCGGGCGTCGGCCTGGCCACGGTCCGCGCCCTCCTCGACGAAGGCGCCCGTGTCGCCACCTGCGGCCGCGACGCCGACCGGCTGGCCGAGGTGGCCGCCCGGCTCGGCGCCGGACGTGACCGCCTGCTGACCGGCGTGTGCGACGTACGGGACGCCGATGCGGTGCACGGCTTCGTCCGACGCACCGCCGAGGAGTTCGGCGGCATCGACGGACTCGTCAACAACGCGGGACAGTCCCGGATGAAGGGTCTCGACGACTCCACCGCCGAGGACTGGCGCGACGAGCTGGAGCTGAAGTTCGCCGGGGTGCTGAACCCACTGCAGGCGGCTCGGCCGTATCTCGCCGCCTCCGGCGCGGCGAGCATCGTCAACATCAACGCGGTGCTCGCCAAGCAGCCGGAGACCCGGCTGATCACGACGAGCGCCGCCCGCGCCGGCATCCTCAATCTCTCCAAGTCCCTGTCGGCCGAACTGGCCGGCGACGGCATCCGGGTCAATTCCGTCTGTCTGGGACTCATCGACACCGGCCAGTGGACCCGACGCCACGCGGCCGCGGACTCCGGCATGACCTACGAGGACTGGCAGGCGGAACTGGCCGCCGACCGGGGTATCGCGCTCGGCCGCCTCGGCCGGGCCGAGGAAGTCGCGTACGCGGTCGTCGCCCTGCTCTCACCCCTCGCCTCGTACATCACCGGCACCAGCATCGACGTCTGCGGCGGAGTCGGCCGCTCCATCCTCTGAGGAGACACCATGCGTTACGACAACGGAGGCGATCTCCTCGTCGCCGTCCTCCGCGAACTCGGCATCGACACCGTCTTCGGCATCGTCAGCGTGCACAACCTGCCGCTCGTCGAGGCCGTCGATCGCGAACTGCGGTTCGTCCCCGTCCGGCACGAGGCGTCCGCCGTGAACGCCGCCGACGCCTACGGGCGGGCCCGCGGCACCCTCGGCTGCGCACTGACCTCGACCGGCACGGGGGCGGGCAACGCAGCCGGATCACTGATCGAGTCCCTGAGCGCGGGCAGCTCCGTGCTGCACATCACCGGCCAGGTGGAGAGCGAATTCCTGGGCAGCGGCCGGGGCTTCATCCACGAGACCAAGGACCAGCTCGGCATGCTGACCGCCGTCTCGGCGTACGCGGCGAGTGTGCCGGACGCGGAGCAGGCGGGCCGGATCCTGCGCGAGGCGGCCCACGCCACGCTGACCGCGCCGGGCGGTCCGGCGAGCGTGGAATGGCCGATCGACCTCCAGTACGCGACGCAGACCGACGAACCCGCCGAGCTCCCCGCGCCCGCCGTCCCCGCTCCAGCGGCGAGTGAACTGGCGGCCGCCGGAGCCCTCCTGGCCTCGGCGCGCCGTCCGCTGATCTGGGCCGGTGGCGGCGCCGTCACCGCCCGCGGCGAACTGGCCCGGCTGCTGGAGGCGACCGGAGCAGGACTGCTCACCTCGAACTCCGGGCGCGGAGCAGTGCCCGAGGACCACGAGCAGGTCATCGGCAACTTCGCCACCACCCCCGCGGGGCGTGCACTGCTCGCCGACGCGGACGTACTGCTCACGATCGGCACGCACTTCCGCTCGAACGAGACCGCCGACTACACGCTGAAGCTCCCCGGAGCGCACATCCAGGTGGACATCGACGAGGCCGCGCTCGGCCGCGTGTACCCGGCCGCCCACGCCCTGCACGGCGATGCGGCCGCCACCCTGAGCGGTCTGCTGCCGCACGCCCGGCCCGCAGAGTCCGGCTGGGCGGACCGCGTCATCGCCGTACGCACCGAGGTGCGGGTGACCCTGCACGACAGCATCGGCCCACAGGCCGCGATCTGCGACGCGATCCGCGCCGCGCTTCCCCGCGAGGCGGTCGTGGCGCGCGACGTCACCATCCCGTCCAGCAGTTGGGGCAACCGACTGCTGGAGATGTACGACCCGTGCGACAACGTCTTCCCGCGCGGCGGAGGCATCGGGCAGGGGCTCGGCATGGGCATCGGCGCCGCGCTCGCCCGGCCCGACACGCCCACCGTCGTGATCGCCGGCGACGGCGGACTCGCCGTCCACCTCGGCGAACTCCTCACCCTCGCCCAGGAGCGGCCCCGCCTGACCTTGATCGTCTTCAACGACGGCGGCTACGGCGTACTGCGCAACATGCAGGACCGCTACGGCGAGCGCCGGTCCGGGGTGGACCTGGTCACCCCCGACTTCGAGTTGCTGGCACGCGCCTGTGGGCTGCCGTATCTGCGGATCGCCGCCGAGGAGCACGCCGGACCGGTGCTCGACGAGGCCGTCGCCTCGGGCGGACCGACCCTCGTCGAGGTCGATCTGACGGCACTGGGCCCGATGAAGAACCCGTTCACCCCACCCGTGAGGATCCCGGGCCAGTAGCCCGGCCCCCGTACTGCCGGTAAGGAGGCAACAGGCCATGAGCGAGAACTCGCTGCAGCTGATCGTCCGTCGTATGACGTGGGAGGCCGAAGGCGTACTGTCCGTCGAACTGACCCACCCCGACGGCAAACCCCTGCCCGCCTGGACGCCCGGCGCGCACCTCGATGTCCGTGTCGGCGGCCAGGTGCGCCAGTACAGCCTGTGCGGCGACCCGCGCACACCGGACGTCTACCGCATCGGTGTGCTCAACGAACCCGCCTCGCGCGGCGGTTCGCGATACGTGCACACACAGCTGCGTCCCGGACAGCCGGTCACGGTCTCCGAACCGCGCAACCACTTCGCGCTGGAGGAAGCCGACGCCTATGTGTTCGTCGCCGGTGGCATCGGGATCACCCCGCTGCTGGCGATGGCCCGGGAGGCCGCCCGCCGGGGAACCCCGTGGCGGATGGTCTACGGCGGCAGGGGCCGGGCCTCGATGGCGTTCACTTCGGAACTCGCGGCGCTCGGCGGTGACATCGCACTCGTCCCGCAGGACGAGCTGGGCCACATCGACCTCGACGCCGCGCTCGCGGAGCTGCCCGACGGCACACTGGTGTACTCCTGCGGACCCGAACCGCTGCTCACGGCCGTCGAGGAGCGCTGCCCCCAGGACCGACTGCGCCTGGAGCGGTTCGCCGCACCGGTCGTGGATCGCACCGGTGACGACGAGGCGTTCGAGGTCGAGTGCCGCACCTCCGGGGTGACGGTCACGGTCGGCGCGGACACCTCGATCCTCGACGCCGTGGAGAGCGCCGGGCTGAGCGTGCAGAGCTCGTGCCGCGACGGGATCTGCGGGTCCTGCGAGACCCGGGTTCTCGACGGCACCCCCGACCACCGCGACTTCCTGCTCAGCGAGGCCGAACACGCCGCCGGCGCCACGATGATGATCTGCGTCTCGCGGTGTGCCTCCGGCCGACTCGTCCTCGACCTGTGACCCCTTCCCCCGCACTTTCAGGAGACACCGTGACCGACACCTGGCCGTACCTGGACGTCCACCAGTCCCGTACGCACGAGCCGACCCCGTACGAGTACAAGCTCGCCGCGACCCTCGAGGACGTCTTCACCAAGGAGGGCCACGAGCTGACCGACGTGGTCCGCGGGCTCAACGCCCGTCAGGTCCACGCCGCCGACGGCACGCCGTGGACCGAGGAATCCTTCCGCGCCGAGATGAACCGACTGGGAGCCTGACCATGACGCTGTCGTCCTCCGCCACCGCGGACCACATCTACGCCACCGGTCTGCGCAACCAGTGGCACGCCGTCGTCCCCTCGCACTTCGTCGCCCCGGGCGCGATGCGCAAGGTGACCGCGCTCGGGGAGCAGTGGCTGCTGTTCCGCCGCTCCGACGGCACTCTGTCGATGCTCGCGGACCGCTGCCCGCACCGCGGCGCGCCGCTCTCGCTCGGCAAGCACCTCGGTGACCGGGTCGCCTGCTGGTACCACGGCGTAGAGGTCCGGACCGACGGCACGGTCTCCTCCGTCCCCGGACTGCCCGGCTGCAGCCTGGAGGGCAAGAAGTTGGTCGCCTCGCTCCCGGTGCGCGAGGTCGCGGGCGCGATCCTCGCCTACTTCGGTGACGAGGAGCACCCGGAGCCGACCGCGCTGACGCTGCCCGAGCCGCTGACGGACCCCGGGGTCGACGCGTTCCTGTGCTACGCCGAATGGAACGTGCCGTGGCGGTACGCCGTGGAGAACCTGCTCGACCCGATGCACGGTGCGTTTCTGCACCACGAGTCGCACACGATGTTCGACGGGGACACGACAGCCAAGTTCCGCATCCGGGAGACCGGTCGCGGCTACTTCTTCGAGAAGACCGACCAGCGCGGCGTCAACTTCGACTGGGTGGAACTGTGCCGCACCGGCGTGGACTGGGTCGACCTGTCCATCCCGTACCCGCCGTCGGCCGGCCCCGGCGGACCGTTCGGCATCGTGGGCATGGTCTGCCCGGTGGACGAACAGCGCACAGGCGTCTTCTTCTGGCGTTACCGCCGCGTCGAGGACTGGCAGCGCGCGTCCTGGCGATTCCTGTACAAGACCCTGATCGAGAAGCGCCATTGGGAGGTCCTGGAGCAGGACCGCGTGATGCTGGAGGCCATGCCGACCGACGCCGACCAGCGGGAGAACCTGTACCAGCACGACCTGGGCGTGGTCCGGCTGCGCCGGCTGTACCGCGCGGCGGCGGAGGCCCAGTCGTCGGCGGGCGCCTGAACGAAGGACGGTACCGGCAACGACGCGGTGGGGGGCCCGCCGCCGTCGCACATGACGTGCGGTGGCAGGACTGCCACTGCTCCCGGGGACCTGAGCCGGGTCACCCGACGATCCACCGCGCAACGCGGTCGCCGACCCGGGTGAAGCGCCGCATCTCGCCCGTCGGAACCACACCCTCGGGCCCTGGCGGAACGGCCAGGGCCACGAGCCGGAGGACGAGTGCTCTCACCAGCATCTGGAGTCCGCCGGCACCAGGAACAGCAGAATCCACCAACTCCCGTTCCTCGCCGTAGAACAGAAGACCGTCGGCTGACGCCTCACCTCGCGCATGCCGGTTTCGGTCCGGGGCTCCTATGAGGTACGCAGGGCGGTCGCCGTAGCGGTCCGAGCCGCCCAGCCGGCAGGGAGCATCGCCTGCCACGGCGATGCCCGGTCCGCCCAGGACCAGCGGAATGAGGGCGGGCAGGTGATGGATCCCCATGTCGTCGGCCGGGATGATGGTGCCGGCCGCCCTGGTCGTCCGGCGTTGGATGTTGACGGGGCAACACACGGGATTCTCCCGTTCCACCTGGAACACATTGACGGTGTCGCCGTCAACGATGAGCCGACGACCTGCCCGGGTCCCCTCCGCGGGCGCTCCTCCGCGCTCCTGTTCCTCCCCACGGCGGTCCGGATCGAATAAGCTCGAAGAATGGCGAAGTACTTCGACGTGCACCCCGAAAATCCTCAGCGGCGCACCATCAGCACGGTGGCTGACACCATCCGCTCCGGTGCGCTCGTCGCGTACCCGACGGACTCCTGCTACGCCCTGGGATGCCAGCTGGGCAACCGGGACGGCATCAGCCGGATCCGTTCCATCCGGAACCTCGACGATCGTCACCACTTCACCCTCGTGTGCCAGGACTTCTCGCAGCTGGGACAGTTCGTGCACGTCGACAACGACGTGTTCCGTGCGGTCAAGGCGGCCACGCCCGGGAGCTACACCTTCATCCTCCCGGCGACGAAGGAGGTGCCGCGTCAGCTGCTGCACCCGAAGAAGAAGACGGTCGGAGTCCGTATTCCCGACCATGTGGTCACCCAGGCCCTGCTCTCCGAGCTGGGTGAGCCGCTGCTCTCCAGCACCCTGCTCCTGCCCGACGAGGACGAGCCGATGACACAGGGCTGGGAGATCAAGGAGCGGCTCGACCACGAGGTGGACGCGGTGGTCGACTCGGGTGACTGCGGCACCGAACCGACGACGGTCATCGACTTCTCCGAAGGCGAGGCCACGATCGTGCGTCGAGGAGCAGGCGACACCGCCCGGTTCGAATAGACACCAACGGGCTGACCGCGTGCGGGGCATGGGCCCGCACGCCCCGGCCCGGATGCCGACCCCGGGGGCGGTCGGGACCGGGACGTGTCCGGCCGTCCACGTGAGGAATGGACCCCCTCGACCGCCGGCTCATGCCCGCATCTCCGTGCCGGGTGCGGAGCGGGAGCGCCGCATCATGACCGCGTAGACCGCCGACGCCACGGCGATTCCGACGGGCAGAGCGAGGTCGACTCCGTCCAGGGCGCGGGCGAGCGGGCCGGCGTAGACGGTGTTCACGCAGAGGGCCGCCGCTGCAGTGCCTGCCGTGAGCGCGAGGGCGCCCGCCCAGTTGACGCCGGCGGTGAACCAGAACGGGCTGTCGGGGGTCTCGTCGGTCAGCCCGGGGCCGTCATAGCGGTTGCGGCGCAGCAGGATGTCAGTGGCGTAGACGGCCATGCTCGGGCCGAGCAGGACGACGGTCAGCTGGAGGACGTTGCTGACCGTGTCGAGGAAGTTGGACACGAGCAGCGCGTACAGGGTCAGGGCGACACCGACGACCCCGTCGACGATGACGCTGAGGGAGCGGCGGATGCGGACACCCACGGCCTGGAGGGCGAGTCCGGAGCTGTAGGCGGTCATGGCGTTGATGGCGATCGTCCCCAGCACCAGGGCGAGCAGGAAGACGGGGGTGAACCAGGCCGGCAGGATCGTCTCCAGCGCGGTCTGCGGATCGGTCATGTCGACCGCGGTCGCGGCGAACGCGCCCAGCGCGGTGACGACGACACTGGGCAGGAAGCCGCCGAGCGCGGTCCAGCCCACGATCGCCTTCGGGGACGTCTCCCGGGGAAGGTAGCGGGAGAAGTCGGCGCTGTTGGTGTACGAGAGCGGGCCCGAGGCGATGAGCGTGACGCCGCCCGCGAGGGCCGCCCACAGGCTGCCGCCGGTCAGCGGCTCGGCGGGCTCGTAGCCGAAGTCCGCGTGCCCGAGCACGCTGAAGGCCACGACAGCGAACGCCGCGGTGAGGACCACGGTGATCGGGAGGTACAGCTTCATGATCGTGGCGTGGCCGTAGACGCTGATGGCCAGCGTGAGCGTGGCAATACCCACCACGACTGCGGTCTTGACGCCCGTGTTCGGCGTGATGCCGGCCTTCTCGACGAGGGAGAAGGCGGCGAGCGCGGCCGCCGCCAGGTTGAGGGCGATGTAGCAGATGCAGATCACCCAGCCGGTGACCGCGATGTTCACCCGGTTGCCGCGGACGCCGAACATCGCACGCATGATCACTTCGCTCGGTGTCCCCGAGGCCGGGCCCGAGACGGCCAGCAGGCCGACCGGCACCCAGAACAGGTTGCCCACCACGATCACGGCGAGGGCCTGCCACAGGCTCAGGCCCATGAGTATCAGCGCGCCGCCGACCACCAGGCTCAGGTAGTTGACGTTCGGCGCCGCCCAGACGGCGAACAGCTCCCGCGCACGACCGTGGCGTTCCCGCTCGGGAATGTGGTCGATGCCGTGGACCTCAATGCGGCGCGCCCGGTCCGAGGACGTCGGTCCGTCGTCAGCGCCTGTGTTCGGGTCGGAAATCGTGGAAGCCATTGAGCCCTCCGAGTGCTGGGCGTACCCACCTGCTTGCTTATTGGTCGCACACTCAATAACATCGCGGGTATGCCGTCAAGCGTCCAGCGCAAACGAATTCGAAAGTCACCGGCGGACCGACGTGCGGAAATCGTCGACGCGGCCGCCACCGTCGCCCTGACAGAAGGGCTGGAGTGCATCACTCTGCGGCGGATCGGCGAAGAGCTCGACGTCCGTCCGGGGCTGATCAGTCACTACTTTCCAGCGGTGGAAGACCTCGTCGGCGAGGCATTCGGCACCGCCGCGAGCGCCGAGATCGACCGCCTCGTCCCTACGGACAGGCCCGACGGGACCCCCCTCCAGCACCTCGCACGCTTCTTCGCTCACGCAACAGGAGAGGCCTACGACGACATCAGCCGGCTCTGGATCAACGCCCGGCACCTGAGCCGCTACCGCCCCGTCCTGCGGGACCGGGTCGGCGCACAGGAGGAGGCCTGGCGCGGACGGCTCGAAGGCCTCATCCGTGAGGGTGTCGCGCGGGGCGAGTTCCGCACGGACGACCCCTATGTGACGACCATTCAGATCCTGGTGGTGATCGACGGGCTCGGTGCCCACGCGAACACCGACACCAGCAACCGTCCGCCCGCGGTGATGCGCATGGCCGTCGCCGTCGCGGAACGCGAACTCGGCCTGCCGAGCGGCATGCTCACCCGCCTCGCCGGCGAACTCGGTACGGGCCCCGTGGGCGCGCCCGCGGCGGCCGACGAAGACCTTCCAGCTGCCGGGCAACCGGCCAACCCGACCTGACCAGCCCTTCAAGGAGCCCCAGTGCGCACCCGTCTCGTCCTGCTCTCAGCCCGGCTGCTCGACCCGGTCACCGGCGAACTGCTGCCGGACACCGCCCTGGCCGTGTCCGGAGGGCGTATCGCCGCCCTCGGTGACGACCGGCGGATACGTTCGCTGGCAGACTCCTCGACCACGGTGATCGACCTGAAAGGGGCCGTGGTGACTCCCGGCCTGGTCGACGGGCATCTTCACCCGGTCTCCGGGGCCGAACTGACCCAGGGACTGGACCTGTCGGGCTGCACCGGCCTGGAGGAGGTGCGCGAAGCACTGGCCCGTGAGGTCCGGACACTCGCGCCCGGAGCCTGGCTGCACGGGTGGGGCCTGGACCCGAACGTCTTCGGGGACCGGCCCATCGAGGCTGCCGCCCTCGCCCCCGTACTGGACGACGTTCCGGCCCTCCTCCAGCTCTTCGATGCCCATTCCATGCTGGCCAGCCCCCGCGCGCTCGAACTCGCCGGCGTCGACGGGCCGCGCAGGTTCGATCAGGCCGCCGAGGTCGTCTGCGACGAGGCGGGCCGGCCGACGGGCCTGCTGCTCGAGGACGCCGCCTGCGAACTCGTGGAGCGCGCGGCCCCCCAGCCCACGCACGCGGAGCGCCGGGCCCGCCTCGCCGCCGCGCTGCGGAGCATGGCCGCCGCCGGTCTCACCGGCGGTCACGCCATGGACGCCAACGGCGACAGCCTCGCGCTCTACTCCGACCTCGACGCGGCCGGCGAGCTGCCGCTGCGGCTGCGGGTCGCGCCCTGGTGCCAGCCCGGTACCGACGCCGACGCGTTGCGCGCCCTCATCGAGGAGCAGGGCACCGGGGGCGGGCTCTGGCGCACCGAGGGTGTCAAGCTCTTCATGGACGGCACCATCGACAACGGCACCGCCTGGCTGGAACGCCCCGACTGCCACGACGAGTCCACGCACGCCTTCTGGCCCGACCCCGATGCCTACACCCGCATCGTCGGCGAGCTACACCGGGCCGGGGTCCCCACCGCGACCCACGCCATCGGTGACGCGGCCGTCCGGCACGTCCTCGACTCCGTCGACAAGGCCCTGGCCGCGGGCGATCGCGTGGTCAGGCACCGGATCGAGCACATCGAGACCGTGCCCGACGACACCCTGCGCCGCTTCGCCGAGCTCGGCGTCGTGGCCTCCATGCAGCCCACCCACTGCTGCGACTTCACCCGGGCCGACCACACCGACAACTGGTCCCGCCGCCTCGGCGAGGAGCGCGCCTCCCGCGCCTGGCGCTGTCGCGATCTCTGGGACTCCGGCGCCACCGTCGTCCTCGGCTCCGACTGGCCGATCGCTCCCTATCCCCCGCTGGCCGTCATGGCGGGAGCCCGCCACCGCCGCCCCAGCCGCGATCTCACCCAGCCCCCGCACGGCCCCGATCAGGCACTGACCGCCCTGGAAGCCCTCCAGTCCATGACCATCAACCCCGCCTATGCGGCGGGCGAGGAACACGAGGCCGGCCGGCTCGCCGTCGGCCACCGCTCCGACCTCACGGTCTTCGCGGACAACCCCCTCACCACTCCCGCCACCGATCTGCCCGAACTCCCTGTGGTGCTCACCGTCCTCGACGGCCGCCCCACCCATCGCAGCCCGAGCCTCTGACCGTTCATGTCGGTCGACCGAAACGCATACGGCGGTTCGGGAGGCCGGGTCCTCGGGCCGGACGACGCGGCACGGTCGGTGCCCGCCCCCGCCGTCCCCATTGCCCCGGCCGCGAGGGCCTGCCCGGCCGGCAGCAGTACGAGCGACAGTTTGGCTGCCGGCAGCCCGGACCTTCGCCCCGCTGATGCCCTGGTCATGGATGTCCCTCCTCCGCGCACCCGGTGAGTGGATGGTTCCGGGTGCTGCGAGGATGTTCCGTGGCAGCAACTCGCCTGTCTCCGCTCGACGTCGACGGCGACCTGCCGTGGCGGAGACTCGTCAGCGACGGACGCGGAACACGGACTCGCCTTAAGGCCTCCCCCACTCCCTGTCGTGGGGGAGGCCGTTACGCCCAGCCGTGGTGGCGGGCGTACCAGCCGAGCTGGATGCGGGTGGTCGCCCCGGCCTGGACCATCAGCCCCTGGATGCGCCGCTGCACGGTGCGCGCCGACATGTCCACCTGGGCGGCCACCGCATGGTCGGTGAGACCGGCGAGCAGAAGGCGCAGTATGCGGGTGTCCATGGCATCGATCCCGTGGTGCGGTTCGCCGTAGGGACGGGCCCGTTCCCACACGGCGTCGAAGAGTGCCTGGGCAACGTTGGCGAGTCCGCCGCGCAGGACGAGGCTGGGGTCGACCTCGCTGCCGGAGCCACGCAGCGGGAGCATCGCCGTCTCGCCGTCGCAGACGATGAGCTTGAGCGGTACCCCGTCGACCGTCCGGATCCGCATGCCCCGGGCGAGCGACTCGTCCACGTTGTCGGCCGCGCTCGGTTCGCCCAGGAACGACTGGTCGATGACGGCACGCACGTGCAGGCCGCGCGACAGCACGGTCGGCTCCTCGGTGTTCTCCGGGCCGACCACCTGGATGTCGCCGGTGACGAACGTGTCGATGGCGTGCCGGGAGGAGAGCTGGAGCTGGAGGTACCGCTGACGCACGGCATCGCGCCCCTCGACGACCTCCACGAGATCGCGCTGCGCGCGTCCCATGGACCCGGTCCGGTAGGTCTCGACCAGCTCGGCGAGCGCGAGTTCCGCACGATGGAGGCGGATGCGGCGATCGGTCAGTTCCGTGCCGAGCGCGACCGATGGCGGCGCGGCGACATAATGGCCGCTTCCGGGACGCCTGTTGACCAGAGCGCGAGCGGCGAGCGAGTTCAATGCGTCCACGGCTTCCGCGTCGGGGACGGCCGCCGCCGCGGCCACCTCGGCGACCGAGGCCGATGGCCGCTCGATCAGTACCCTGTACACGGACTCCTCGCAGGCGCCGAGCCCGAGATCTTCCAGTGCCAAAGCCACCCTCCGGTCCGTGTGTTCCGCCGGATTCTTGCAGCTCGGCCGGGCGCACCCGACCGCAGGGCTCGGACGGTGCAACCGGAGCCGTCGAACCTCGGCGGCCGGTGGACCTGCCCCGCCGGGCAGGTC
>NZ_JBHVEE010000024.1:0-95531 GCF_042802415.1 Streptomyces sp. NPDC057486
GCCCTCCACAGCGCGATCACGCAGTGAGCTGGTCGCACTGGAGACGCCGCCACCAAGCACGCGCCCGACACTGTCACTACATGCGGCGCGGCCACACGTTCGCGGGACGGTCCGCCAAGACCGCCCCGCACCCAAACCCACCCCGCTACAATCCCCACACCCAAGCCGTTGACCAGCAGTAATGGAAAAGTACGGCTGGAGTACTAGTCGCACGGCGCCTACGCCGAGCCTCGGCCCGGAACGCGTCCTTGTGTCGAGAACCGAGGAGGCCACTGGTCGAGTCCGGGTGATGGTTGCTTGCACGGATTCACCTCGGCGAAGCGTGCTGAGGTGGCGCTTCGGTTCATCCGGCATGACGGCATCATCGCCCCCTGTGACCAGCAGGGGGTCGGAGGGGCACAGCCGGCCCAGGACATGCCGAACTCCTATCGGAACTCGGCCGAAGGCGGCAACGCCCCGGAATCGGCGGACACCTGGCCGGTCCCCGGCGCTTCTCACAGAGCGCGGTGCATGATGTGCAGCCCGACGTAGCCCTTCTTCGGGTGGCGGAAACCCTCCGGCAGCGTGCCCAGTACCTCGAAGCCGAGTGCCCGGTACAGGTTCACCGCGTGGACGTTGGTCTCCACAACCGCGTTGAACTGCATCGCCCGGTAGCCCGCCGCACGTGCCCACTGGATCGTGTATTCGCATAGCGCGCGCCCCACGCCCTGCCCTGAGTGCGCCGGAGCGACCATGTAGCTGGCGCTCGCGATGTGCGATCCGTTGCCCATGTGGTTGCGGTTCATCTTTGCCGTGCCCAGGACCGTACCCGAGTCGTCCACCGCGACGACGGTCCGGTCGGGGGATGGCAGGATCCACCAGTCACGGCCTTGGTCCCGACCGAGATCCGTCGGATAGGTGAACGTCTCACCTGCGGCGACGATGGTGTGGAAGAAGGGCCAGATGGCGGCCCAGTCCTCCAGGTTGGCTTCCCTGATCAACATGTGGTCAGGATGCCGGAACGGGAACGCGACCTCCAGCACTTTTCCCGCCCGGAACGTCGTCGGATTCCGCGGGTGACTCCAGCGGGCGGGGCTCGGGTGCAGGCGCTGGGGTGCGCGCAGGGATGGTCCGTATGCGGCGGGAGGCGCGCTTCAGGCGGCCGCGAGCCCTTCGATACGGTCCGATGGCGGACGCTTACGTCATGCCACTGTCCACATGCCGCACGTCGAACGAAATGCCCGTCATGTGCCAACCCGGGCCGATGCGGAGACAGTTGTGAACCTGCCCGGTCCATGGGGCGGCTGCGCGAACCTGTGAGGGGCGCAGTACTGTGCGCCCCACCGCCATCCAGGCGATGAAACATGTGGAGGAACAATCCATGACCATACCCAGGAGACCGTTGCGTGCCGCGGGGACATTCGCGGCCGCTGCGGTTGTCGGCCTGACCGGCGCGGTCCTTTCCGCCGGTCCGGCCGCAGCTCACACCCCCACCTGGGCCGTGACCTGTAATGAAGTGACGCTTGACCTGACCGCCTACAACAGCGACGTCGCCAACACGGTGACCGTCACGGTTGACGGCAAGGACCTCCTGCCCACCGAGACCTTCGGCAAGGAGTTCCACAAGAAGCTCGAACTGCCTGAGCACGACAAGGAACTGACAGTCCACCTGGTCGTGAAGGCCGGCGACGGCGACCGGTTCTCGAAGGACGACACCAAGCAGGCACCGGTGTGTGAGGACAACACCCCGACGCCCACGCCGACGGCATCCGAGTCGAAGCCGGCCGAGAAGCCCACGACGGAGGCGCCCGCGCCGAGCGCCACGCCGAGCCAGAGCTCGCCCGAGACCGCGCCCGCCGCGGCCTCGCCGAGCCCCGGCTCGCCCGACCTGGCCGAGACGGGTTCGTCGTCCGCCACGCCCGTCATCGGTGGTGCGGCTGTCGCCGTGCTGCTGGCCGGTGGCGGCATCATGTGGTCCGTGCGCAAGCGTCGCACCGCGCAGGGCTGACGTAGCCCAGTAGTCCACCGGTTCGAGCGCAGGACCGCGCGGGACCGTCGGACGAGGGGCGTGCAGCATCACGCAGTGCGTGACGGCACGCCCCTCACTGCACCCTCAACGTCGTTCCTCCGCCGGCTCGGACGGATTCGGGGTGTTCGCAGGCGATGCGGACCCATGGGTCTCCGTGGCAGCGACCGGGGGGCCGGAGCAGGGTGGTGTGGCAGGTCCGATCTCGCACCACACGGCCTTCCCCTCGCCGCGCGGCTCGATGCCCCAGCGGACGGCGATGGCGTCGAGGAGCAGCAGACCGCGTCCCGATGTCGCGGTCTCACCGGGAGTCCGGCGCCTCGGCCAGACACTGGAGCGGTCCTGTACCGAAAGCCGCACCCGGCGGACAGGCTCCGGAAGGACCTCCAGCGTGAGCACCGCCCCGCCCTCGGTGTGCAGAAGCACATTCACCAGCAGCTCACCGGTGACCAGTTCGGCATCGTCGGCGAGATCGGGCATGTTCCAGTCCTGCAGAGCCTGACGCACGATGGAGCGGGCATCGGAGAGCCCTTCGGGATCCGCCTGGTGGATGTACTGGTGCAAGCGGGGCGCTCGCGGCGAACCCGGGTCCGGACTGCGCCGGAGTACCAGCAGCGCCACATCGTCCCCCGCGCCCCAGCGCTCCCAGAGTCGGTCGGACAAATGGTCGGCCAGTGCCTGCGCACTCGCGGGCCCCGTGCTCACCTCGCGGATCAGCGCACGGATACCCGATTCGATATCGGCGCCCGGTTTTTCCACCAGCCCATCGGTGTACAGGACAAGGGTTTCGCCGGGCACCAGGTCGAGACGCGTCTCCGGGTACTCCTCGTTCTCGAAGTCGGTGGAGAGCCCCAGGGGCAGGCCGCCCCGTATCTGCGGAGTGCCGACCCGGCCGTCCATGTGCCGGATCAGTGGTCCGAAGTGCCCGGCGCGGACCGCGCGCACGGTGCTCGAGGGGAGGTCGACCTGGGCGTATGTACAGGTGGCGAAGCGATCCGTGTCCAGTTCGGCGAGAAAGCGTGAGGCCCGGGCCAGCACTGTCGCCGGCGGGTGCCCCTCGCCCGCGTACGCGCGCAGGGCGATGCGCAGCTGGCCCATGATGGCGGCCGCATGCGTGTCATGGCCTTCCACGTCGCCCACGACGATGCCGAAGCGGTTCTTGGGCAGGGCGATCACGTCGTACCAGTCGCCGCCGACCTGGCGCCCGCTCCGTGCTGCGTGGTAGCGCACCGCGATCTCGCCGCCCTCGATCTCCTGGATCCGCCTGGGAAGCATCGCCGACTGCAGTCCGGTGGCGAACTCCCGTTCCTCGTCGAAGAGGGTTGCCCGCTGCAGTGACTGGGCCACGATCGCCGAGAGTCCCAGACACAGATTGCGTTCGTCGGCGTTGAAGTCCGTCCGCTCGCAGTAGAAGAGCGCGAGACCGCCCAGTGATCGCGCCTGCGCGATCAGTGGAAGATAGGCGGCGGCGCGGAACTTCAGCTCGTCCGTGAACGGCTCCAGGGCCGGATACCGCCGTAGGAGGCCGGCGATCGAGGTCACGAACCGGGGCCGACCACTGAGGACCGTATCGGCCAGCGGGAACCGCGGATCGAGGTTCCCGGACCCGAACTTGATGATGCTCTCCGGCGCGATGCCGCTCGCCGCGATGACATTGAGGGAGGCGTTGTCCACCAGACCCAGGGCGACCCCGTCCGCGCCGAGCATGGCCAGGCTGCTCGGACCGGTGAGTGTGGCAGTCACGTCGTTCACGCTCACCGCGCGCGACATCGCACTTGTTGTACGTTCAACGATGCTCGTCTGTCGTTGGCGGCGTTTCTCCAGGTCCAGCACGAAGGCCGAATGGGTGACCTCCGCCGTCGCATCGCGCACGACCCCGATGACCCGGTGCGCCCGCCCGTCGTCCCTGCGCAGAATCCGTGCCTGGACATGTGTCCACTGGTGGGTGCCGTTCGCACGCGGAACCTGGAAATGGACGCTGTACGAACTGTGGCCACCCGCGATGGCCTCGTCGATCGCCAGTTCCAGCCGGTCCCGTTCCGCCGGTTCGAGCCGCGAAACCAGAATTCCCGGGTCAGGGGTGAACTCCTCCGGGTCCAGTCCGAAGACGAGCAGACCTGCCGCGTCGATGTCCAGTGACCGCGTATCCAGGTCCCACTCGAAGCTGCCCGTGCGATTCAGGGCGAGCCGCTCCTCCGTCCCGGTCTCGCCGCTGTACGGCCGGTCGATCTGCAGGCGGGGCGTATCGTCGGAGTCTGGGGCCCGGTCGTGGTCGGTCATTCCTGCTCCGGAGATCGTCCGGCGGGATCGGCGGACAGTACGGCCTGTATGTGCTTCTCGTACTGTGTCTTATTGTCGAACCCGTTCCCCAGTACTGCCACAGCGGATCCGGCGCTCCCATCGGCCCACCGAACACGTCCCAGCGGGTCCTCGGCACCCCTGCTGCCCCGGCCTGCGGACCGCCACCGCAGAATGAGCACCGGAAGATCGTCCGTGACCGGCGGACGGTACAACCCAGGGGCTGACCGGAGCGCACTGATGAACAACGAAGACCCCGTCCTGCTGCACACCGAGGGCCGCACCCGGCACATCACACTCAACCGCCCACGCGCCCTGAACGCGCTGACCCACACCATGGTGCTCCGCGTCGACGAAGCCCTCACCGCGGCCGAACAGGACGACTCGGTCACCGCGGTGCTGATCAGCGGGGCGGGGGAGCGCGGCCTCTGCGCAGGCGGTGACATCCGCGCGGTATACGAGGACGCCCGCGCGGGCGGCTCCGCATCGTTGGACTTCTGGCGCGACGAGTACCGGCTCAATGCCCGTATCGCCCGCTTCCCCAAGCCGTACATTGCGCTCATGGACGGCATCGTGATGGGCGGCGGGGTGGGCATCTCGGCCCACGGAAGTGTCCGTGTCGTCACGGAACGCTCCCGCGTCGCCATGCCGGAGACCGGGATCGGCTTCGTACCCGATGTGGGCGGGACTCGTCTCCTCGCCTCCGCGCCCGGAGAACTCGGCACCCACCTGGCGCTCACCGGGGACGCCGTCGGAGCGGCCGACGCCCTGCTGTGCGGGCTCGCGGACCATTTCGTGCCGTCGCGGCACCTCGCGGAACTGACCCGGGAGCTGGCCGGGGCCACCACGGCCGCCGGCGTCACGGAGGTGGCGCAGCAGTACGTCACCGAGGCGCCACTCGCCGAACTGGCCGCGCATCGCGACTGGATCGACGCCTGCTATGCGGCCGACTCGGTCGAGGAGATCGTCGACCGGCTCCAGAACTGCGGCGAACCCGCCGCGAAGGAGACCGCCCAGACGATTCTGGCCAAGTCGCCCACCGCACTCAAGGCGACCCTTGCCTCGGTGCGCAGCGCCCGGCTCCTCAACAGCTTGGAGGAGGTCCTCGACCAGGAGTTCCGCGTCTCCTGCGCCGCCTTCACCCGGCCCGATCTGGTGGAAGGTGTACGCGCCCAGATCATCGACAAGGACCGCAACCCGCGCTGGAGCCCGGCCCGGCTGGACCAGGTCACGGCTGATGACGTGGCAGCGTTCTTCGCACCCTTGGGCGGCCTCGAACTCGGACTCGCCCGCGAGGCGTCGGCCGCCGGCTGAGGCACGCGGCGAGCCAGGCGCGATTCCCGGACGCGGCGGCGCCCCGACACGAGCGCGCGAGCCGGCAGCGCCCCGGGGCGCTGCCGGCTCCCTTCGCTCCGGAACTCGTGGGCCCCACCCGCCCTACGGAACCCGCAAGCGGAGTCGTCCAGCAGCCGGTGGTCCTTGAGACGGTATAAAACGTTTCATCACAATTCATCACGAGAGAGGGAGCTCGGGCGGCCCCGCGCCCCGGCGAGTGGCCACCGCATCGAAGAGATCCCAGCCGTCGAGCTGCTCGGTCGAGGGGGTGTCCGGGTGCCACCCGCCGGACACCGCCTCGTCGAGCAGGGCCCTGACGGTTCCGGGCTTGTGCAGGTTCAACCAGCCGCCCTGTGCGGTGCCGACGGCTCCCGAAGGGAGAAAGCCGTCGGGGACCAGTCGACCGGTGCCCTCCTGGAACACGATCAGAAGCCGCCCGCGTGCGCGGTGGCGCCGGATCGTGAGGATCTCGCGGCAGTTGCGATATGTGCCCTCCTCGACATCGTGGTCATGGCCGACCGACCAGAGGAACGTCTCGTCGTTCACCACGAGACGCCGGGCGCTCCTGCTGCTTCGAACCATCGGCGGACCGCCGTCCTTGTCGTCGTGTCTGCGGTCAGAAGAACAGTCTGACCCTTTTCTCGATCAGCAGGCGCTCACGGTCCTGGGCCACGCGGCGCAGCGCCGCCCGCATCGTGAGGGCGCCCGTATCCGTTCAGTGCCACGAGAGGGCGCGCACCACGACCCGGGCATACGCGTCGTACGGGTCTCCGGGGCAGGACCTTCTCGGCGGCAGGCTCCCGTATCACGCCCCGGACGAGAGCCTCTTCGTGCTCCGTCGCCGGTTCCGGCTCTGCTGCGCGGGCGAGCTCGCAGAACGGGACCGATCCCTCCGGCAGCGGCTCGAAGTCCGGCTCCACCCCTTCGAACGTCGCCACCCAGGCGCCCGTCGTCGGGCGTGAATACACCTTTACGGTCCGAACCGGGCGGGCGAGTGCGAACCTCCGTGGAGCTGCAGTCATGGCAGCCACCGTAGGGGCGGCACCACCACCGTGTCACCGGCAATCCGCCGCGCTGCCCCAACCTGCCCGCGGGCACCGACCGAGGCGGCCGCCCGTTCCCTCCCCTGGGGAACGAACCGGCCGCCGCCACGGGCACCGCGGCCCGGGCCCCGACGCTGCACGGTCTGCAATGCTCCGTGCTGCTCAGCGACCGCTGGTGGACATGGTCGGCTGCAGGGTCCCCACGAGGTCGAAGAATCGGGCCTCATTGCCGCAGAGCCCTGCACGTTGCAGCGCGCCGTCGGCCTCCGCTATGGGCGAGGCGAGCAGGGGCAGGTACAACGGCGCCTCGTCCGGGTCCGCGAGGGCGGCCCGTGTGGCCTCCAGCAGCCGGACGTACGCCTGGGCCGCGGCGAGTTCGTCATTGCGCATCTCAGCATCTCCTGGTCAGAGGTGTCGGACCATCAAGCATGTCTCATGGGTCTGACAACGCTGTTCAGGAATCCGTGACGGGGATGTCCGGGGCCGTTCCGCAGAGACGCGACACGCGGGTCCGGGTTCGGATCACCGCGTGCCGGTCCGCCCCGATCTGTTCGAGGAATGCAGTCCCCTCAACGGAATCCTCGAACCCGGGTGTCATGACGAGTCCGCGACCGGCGCGCGCCCGAGTACCACCGTCACCTCCGAGATCCCCGCATCGCCCTCGGCGACGGCGAACGTGGAGCTGTCCGGCCGCTGGGCCTGCAGGGCGGCCTGCGGTGTGTTCCGCGGCCGGCGCACCGTGAGGCGATGGGCGGGAATGACGGTGGGACGTTCAGAGGTTTCGAGCGCTGCTCCGTGACGACGCGGGGTGGGAGTTCGGCCGCACCGGGCGCAGCACCGTGCAGGCGACGACGAACGCGGCGACGAGGAAGCCCGCGCCCACGGTGAAGGCCAGGTGGTAGCCGCCCGTCAGCGACGTGGCCCGGCTCGCTCCGTTCGTGAGCAGTGCCTCGGTGCGGGAGGCCGCCAGTGTGGACAGCAGGGCGACGCCCACCGCCATGCCGATCTGCTGGGTGGTGTTGAACAGCCCGGACGCGAGCCCGGCGTCGTCGGCCTTCGCATCGGACATGCCGAGCGTGGTCAGCGCGGGGAGGGCGAGGCCGAAACCGGCCCCGAGCAGCATCACCGGGAGCAGATCGGTGAGGTAGTGCGCGTGTACGGGCACGCGGGCGAGCAGTCCGAGGACCCCGATCAGCATGACGAGCCCGGTCAGCAGGACCCGGCGTTCACCGAAGCGCGCATTGAGGCGGGCCGAGACCCCCAGGGACACCGCGCCGATCGCCACGGCTGCCGGAAGCATGGCGAGTCCCGTCCGAGCGGATCCGTAACCGAGGACCTTCTGCAGGTACAAAGCGACCAGGATCTGGAACGAGAACAGCGCCGCGACCATGAGCAGTTGGACCAGATTGGCCCCCGCGACCGTACGCGACCGCAGGATGCGCAGGGGCATGAGAGGGGTTCCGGCAGTGGCCTGGCGAGCGACGAATGCGCCGAGCAGGACGGCGGCGAGGGCGCCCAGCCCCAGCGTGTGCGCCGAGGTCCAGCCGTACTCCTCGACCTGGACGACGGTGTAGATGCCGACCATCAGCCCTGCGGTGACCAGGAGCGCGCCGGTGACGTCCGCGCCGGCCCGGAGGCCGAGACCGCGGTCGGCGGGCAGGACGGGCATGGCGATGACGAGCGTCGCGAGGCCGATCGGCAGATTGATGAAGAAGATCCAGTGCCAGCTGAGCGCATCGGTGAGGACGCCGCCGAGCACCTGGCCGATCGACGCCCCTGCCGCACCGGTGAAGCTGAACACGGCTATCGCACGGGCGCGTTCGCGGGCCTCTGTGAAGAGCGTCACGAGGATGCCCAGGCCGACGGCGGACGTCATCGCGCTGCCGACGCCCTGCAGGAACCGGGAGGCGATCAGCATCGCGGGCGTGGTGGCCACGCCGGCGAGCAGAGAGGCGGCGGTGAACACCGCGGTGCCGACGAGGAACATGCGCTTGCGGCCGAGCAGATCGCCGAGCCTGCCTGCGAGAAGCAGCAGGCTGCCGAATGCGATCAGGTAGGCGTTGACGACCCAGCTCAATCCGGCAGGCGTGAACCCCAGGTCGTTCTGGATGGTCGGCATGGCCACGGTCACGATGGATCCGTCGAGGACGATCATCAGCATCCCCGTGGCGATCACCCCGAGTGCCAGCCGACGCGAGCGGGCTGAGGGATGGGGGACCGCGGAGGGTGCCGGACCATCAACAGGTGCGGAAGAAGCGGAAGGAGCAGAAGGAGCGGACATGCGGTCTCTCCTGTCGAATGAGGTGACAGGAGAGACGTTAGCAGATGGTTTTGTTGTAGATGATTTCTTTCGGGTCTACCTCTGTGACCCGTCACCCTCGCTGGCGTGCCCGCCGGACCGTCTGCGGACTCTCGGACGGAGTGGCCAGGTGCCTGTCGACCAGGTGTTCCAGTGCGCGCAGCAGCATGTCGCGTTCGTCCTGGGGGAGGGCGGTGAGCGCCCGCTCGTGCACACCGTCGACGATCTGCTGGCTCTGCTCGGCGACCTTGGCGCCCTTCTCGGTCACAGCGATGATCCGGGCGCGACGGTCCTTGCTGGAGGGGCGGCGCTCGGCGAGACCGGCCTGCTCCAGGGCGTCGACCGTCACGACCATCGTGGTCTTGTCCATGTCGCCGATCTCGGCGAGCTGGATCTGGGTCCGCTCCTCCTCCAGCGCGTGGACCAGGACGCAGTGCATGCGCGCCGTGAGTCCGATCTCGGCGAGTGCCGCCGACATCTGGGTCCGCAGGACGTGACTGGTGTGGTCCAGCAGGAAGGAGAGGTCCGGTTCGGTGCGGGTGGGTGACATGGCGGTCATGTCTGCCAGGGTAACCGCGATTCGGTCCGTGGCGGATTATCCGGAAGCCGGCCTATGCGGCATCGCCCGGGCGACGGCGAGCCGAGGAAAACCGGTACCCGACAACCGTCGGCGAGGGCACCATGGGACGCCATGACCATCGACCGTGTCGTACTCCTTGCGCCGCGCACCAGCGGGACCGGACGCCGCCTTGCCGAGACCGCTGCCGGCCGGGGACTGCGCGTACTGACCGCGGACGGCTGGGCGCTGCCGGCCGAGGCGCAGGGCGCCGAGCGGGCGCACCTGTACGGCGGGCCGCTGCTTGCCGACAGGGTGGCTGGTGAGCTGGACATCGTCCCGCTGGAGCCTCCGGCGGACTGGCTGGCCCGGCTGCCGACGGGACTGACCGGCCGCCGGGTCGAGGCGGTCACCCTGGAGGAGGCGCGGGAACTGCGCCGACCGGCCTTCGTCAAGCCGCCGACCGACAAGTTCTTTCCGGCCCGCATCTATCCCGACGGCTCCAGGCTGCCCGGCCCTGACGCGTTCGACGACGACCTGCCGGTGCTCGTGAGCGACATCGTCTGCTTCGCCCGTGAGTACCGCCTCTTCGTGCTGGACGGTGCCGTACACACCGGCAGCCGCTACTCCGTGGGCGCCACGCTCGATCCGGCGCCCCTGGTGGAGGACCGGTTCGACACCGAGGTCCGTGCGTTCGCCGCCGAGCTGCTCACGGAGGCCGCGGGCTCGCTGCCTTCGGCCGCGGTGGTGGACGTCGGGCTGCTCGACGGCGGTGGTTGGGCAGCGGTGGAGGCGAACCCGGCCTGGGCGAGCGGAGGTTACGCCTGCGATCCGGAACGGGTGCTCGACGTGGTGCTCCGTGCGGCCGGACCGGCCGCCGAAGCGGCCCCGCCGGACCTGCGCTTCGCCCGGTCCCTGCCGGAGGTCCCGGCAGGTCGGGGCAGCTCCGGGCGGACCGGCGCGCGGGCGAACGGCTCCCCGGTGGTGTGTGCGTAGGCCAACCGTACGTACACCTCGCTCATGGTGCGTGGACGGTGGCAGGGGCCGCCGCAGCAGCCTCCGTGAAAGCGGAGGTCCGCGTTCAGTAGGACGGAAAAGGTCCGCCAGGCCTCCGTGTCCGGACGCCGCGGCTCGGCGAACGCCGAGCCGACGTGGATCAGCGGCGGTGCGCAGCACGGGCAGATCCGGTCGTGGCCGCCCGGAAGGGGGTGCTTGTACGAGGGTGGGCAGGGCAGGCAGACGTACGAGGTCCTGGTGGGGGACATGCGGCGAGCGTGGGTGCGTCGTGGCCCGGCGGCGACGAAATCACCGGGGCGCGGAACCGCCCGCCGGTCCGGTGTGCACCACCAGGTCGACGAGCGGTCCCGCGCCGCCTTCACGGCGTTGCCGACGAGCAGCCGGCCGGGCGCGTCAGGTCATCCGGTGTACTGGGCGAACACCCGCGTGTAGTCCCACGCCTGCTGACTGACGCCGGAGCAGGTATCCGCTCCGCCGCCTGCGCACGGTCGGTCACGGTTGACCGACCAGAAGGTGAGCCGCGCCAGGTGATGCTGCTGGGCGTACGCGAGGACGGTGCGGAAGTCGTCGACGGTCACCGTCTCGTTGTCGTCGGTGATGCCGTTCATCGACGAGATGCCGATCGACCGGTAGGTCTGGTCGTCGCTGTATCCGTACGCGCTCTTCACCGCGTTCTTCAGGCCCTCGGCGGCCCGTGTGGTGAGGGTCCCCATGTTCTGTCCGGCGCCGCCGAAGTCGAAGGGCATGATCGTCCAGCTGTCGACGGTCAGCCCCGCGGCGGCGGCGCGGTTGATCAGGGAGGTGTCGGGCCCGTTCTGGCCGGTGCCGAAGGTGACGTACACCTTGATGCCCGGGTTGTTGGCCTTGATGGTCTTCAGCGCGTCGACCGTCCGCTGCTGGACAGTGGCGCTGCTGTATGCCTCCGCTTCGATGTCGATGTCGATGTCGATGGCTTTGAGACCGTACGCGTTGATGACCTTCTGATACGCGGCGGCGAGCTCACTCGCGCTGGAGCAGGAACTCTCCAGCTTGTTGCCGCTCCAACCACCGAAGGACGGGATGACGTCCCCACCCGCGCCCCGCACGGTGTTGATGGTCTGCTGGTCGACGCCGCCGGTCAGCGGCCGCCCGCCGTCCCACTGGGGGTTGCAGTAGCCGTTGCTGAGCACGAACGCCAGGGTGAACCACTTGACCCCGGTTGCGTTCATGACGGTGGTCGGGCTCGGCGGGCTGCCCCACCCGTTGTACAGATACGGCGCGACGGCCATCGTGCCGCCGGGGCCGGGATTGCCGCCCTCCGAGGGGGCGGTCCACTTCTGGTTGGTGGTTCCGGCGCAGGTCCAGATCTGGAGCCGGGTGCCGTTGGCGGATGAGTTGCCGGTGGCGTCCATGCACTTGTCGGCCTGGGTGTTCACGATGTCGCGGGCCGCGGATACGGACCAGCGCTGATTGCCTCCACCGGTGCAGTCCCAGAGTTGGAGCTGGGCGCCGTTGGCGGTGCTGTTGTCCTTGACGTCGAGGCACTTGCCGAGGGCGCGGATCGTCCCGTCCGAGCCGACGGTCCACTTCTGGGCGGCGGTTCCGTTGCAGTCGTAGAGCTGGACCGCTGTCCCGTTGGCGGCGGAGGCTCCTGCCACGTCCACGCACTTGCCACCCAGCCCGGTGATCGATCCGGTGCCGGTGGTCGCGGCACTGGCGGCGGGCAGGGTGACGAGCGAGGCTGCGGCGGCGAGGAGGAACGCTGCCGGCAGGGTGAGCAGGCCGAGGCGGCGGCGTGAGCGGCTCATGCGGCGTTCACCGTCCACTTCTGGTTGGCGGTTCCGGCGCAGGTCCAGATTTGGAGCCGGGTGCCGTTGGCGGATGAGTTGCCGGTGGCGTCCATGCACTTGTCGGCCTGGACGTTCACGATGTCCCGTGCACCGGACACCCCCCAGCGCTGATTGCCTCCACCGTTGCAGTCCCAGAGTTGGAGCTGGGCGCCGTTGGCGGTGCTGTTGTCCTTGACGTCGAGGCACTTGCCGAGGGCGCGGATCGTCCCGTCCGAGCCGACGGTCCACTTCTGGGCGGCGGTTCCGTTGCAGTCGTAGAGCTGGACCGCTGTCCCGTTGGCGGCGGAGGCTCCTGCGACGTCCACGCACTTGCCACCCAGCCCCGTGATGGTGCCGCTCGTGCCGCCGGATCCGCTGTCACTGGTGGTGACGCGCACGTAGTCGACGACGAGCTGTCGCGGGAAGGTGGTGCTGCCGTCGGGGTCGCCGGGCCAGTAGCCGCCGACCGCGAGGTTCATGATGATGAAGAACGGCTTGTTGAACACCCAGCTTTTCCCGCCGAGATCGGCAGGCGTGCGTCGCTGGTAGACATTGCCGTCCACGGACCAGGTGATCGAGTCGGGTGCCCAGTCCACCGCGAAGGTGTGGAAGGCGTCGGCGAATGCCTGGCCGCCGGGCAGGGCGTAGCCGGCCCCGATGCCGCCGGAGCCGGAGTACCCGGGGCCGTGGATGGTGCCGTGGACCGTGCCGGGTTCGAAGCCGACGTTCTCCATGATGTCGATCTCGCCGCTGTTGGGCCAGCCCACGCTGCCGATGTCGTCGCCGAGCATCCAGAACGCGGGCCACATGCCCTGACCACGCGGGATCTTCATCCTCGTCTCGATGTGTCCGTATGTCGAGGTGAACTTGCCGGCCGTGTTCAGCCGGGCCGAGGTGTACTCGCACCGGCCGTACCAGCACTGGTAGTTGCCCGGATTGTCCTTGCGGGCGGTGATGACGAGATTGCCCTGACCGTCGAGGGCGGCGTTGCTGTTGCCCGCCGTGTAGTACTGGCGCTCGTGGTTGTTGACGTTGTCGCCGGTCTCGGTCTGCCACTTGCTTCCGTCGACCGCCGATCCGGCCGGACCGTTGAAGTCGTCGGAGAACGTTGTTGCGGCGGCCGCGGCGGCGACGACGACGCGTGGTGCGGGTGCGGGCGCGGCGCCGGCGGGGGCAGTGGTCACCGCACCTGAGCAGCAGAGCAGGGCCACGACGTACAGCGCCATCCGGCGCCGTCTGGGGGTTCGCACAGTCATCACATCACTCTTCATGGGGGGCATGTACATGACAGGTTGCACGATGGACCGACGCCCGGGAGAAGGCTCGACACCGCTTCTTAATTCACTTCTTGATTTAAGTGATGGCATGAGAGGCCGTCAAGGAGTTGGTACAGACCTTGTGTTACGGGATTCTGTAACCCGCGCGTTCAGGTCTTGAACGTGTGACCTTTCAGGGCTCGACCTCCAGGAACCGTCGGCGTCGCGGCCCCCGGTACAGCAGCGCCGTCCAGCCCGACTGCCCCAGCGCGGCCGCGCACCGGGTCAGTTCCGCATCCTCCTCGTGCACAGCCCCGCTGCCGGGCGGACCGAGCCACTCCACCCGTACGGTGCCGGGCGTCCCGCCTTCCTGCACGCGGTACCCGGTAGCGACCCGCTGTCCGGACGCATCAACGGCCGATGCGGGCACACCGGCCGCCTCCAGCGCCAGCGCGACCGCCCGCACCGTCCGATGCAACTCCCACTGAGCCGGTACGGTCTCCGGGGCCGCGCGCCCGGTGTTGGTCAGTCGCCGGATCTGCAGCAGCCCCTCCCACGCCGTCCGCACCGACGCGGCACGCTTCTCAGCCGGCCCGGGGGCCAAAGGGCCGTCCCCGGTGGCCGGTTCGAAGCCGGTGTCGTCCTCGCTGCCCATCCGTGTCCCCTTCACCCGTCCCGCAGTCCTGCCAGTGTGCGTCGCCCCACTGACAAGGAGCCCCGGACCACCCGTCCGACCGGCGACGACACCCAGGAGCTACGCCGAAACGCCCGGCCCGGCGCCGAGAACCTTTCCGGGATTCAGGATCCCGTGCGGATCCAACGCCGCCTTCACCGCATGATGCATGCCGAGCACCGCGGGCCCCAGCTCCTTGCTCATGCCACGCATCTTCAGCAGTCCCACCCCGTGCTCGCCCGTGACGGTGCCGCCCAGGGCGATCGCGTCGTCGAGGATGTCCTCGAAGGCGGACTGGGCGCGCGCCCGCGCCGCTTCGTCCCCGGGCGGCGTGATGATCAGCGGATGCAGATTGCCGTCACCGGCATGCGCGATATTGGCCACCAGAATGTCGTGCCGGATCCCCGTCCGCTCGATCCGGGCCAGCATCTGCGGCACCGCGGCACGCGGCACGCAGACGTCCTCGGTGAGCACCGGACCGAGCCACTCCAGCGCCGGATACGCCAGCCGCCGCGCCTGGAACAGCGCATCCGCCTCCTGCCGGTCCGTGGAGACCGCGGCCCACGTGGCACCCGCCCGCTCGAAGCAGTCCCGTACGAGCTCGGCCTCGGCATCGCCCTCGGCACCCGGGGTGTCGATGCAATGGCCATCATCGCGCGGACGGCATCCGGCCTGCACGGGAGAGCCGGCGGCCTCCGCATCGGGGGCGCCGGGTCTCGATGGCCTTGACCCTCCACGCAATCCGTACACCGGAGGTTCCGACGCAGGGTCGGGACGGGAGTCGCGAACGGATTACGTCCGTGGTTCGTTGCACAGTGTGGCGTACCCGGAAGAACATTCGACGACCGGACCGAGGAGCCCTGTACATGTCCAGCCGTACCGACACCGGCCGCAGCGACCCCAGCCGCACCGCCACGAGCCGCACCCACCTGATCGAGCGGCTCATGGAACGGTTCCCGCACGTGCCGCGGGAGGCCGTCATCAAGGAGGACCTGCTCCGTGGCGGCGTGGCGTTCGACGAGTCCGCGCTCAGTGACAACGAGGACGGCGACGTCAAGCCGAAGTCGTACTTCATCTTCTCCTTCGACCACGGCACCCTGCCCGAGTTGGGAGCGGCCGCACTGCGACGCCCGCCGGAGGAGATCGTGCTCACCGGAGGCCCGTACGAGCTGCGCCGCACGGTTGTTTCGGTACGGGTGAACCCGGCATCGCCCTACCGTGTCGCGGCCGACGAGGACGGCGTCCTGGGGCTGTACCTGGACGGCAGGCGGATCTCGGACGTGGGCCTGCCGCCGATGCCGGACTACTACCGGCACACGCTCGCCAACGGCAAGTCGGTGATGGAGGTCGCGCCCACCATCCAGTGGGGCTACCTCGTCTATCTGACGGTCTTCCGCGTCTGCCAGTACTTCGGTGCCAAGGAGGAATGCCAGTACTGCGACATCAACCACAACTGGCGCCAGCACAAGGCGGCGGGACGCCCCTACACCGGGGTCAAGCCGGTCGAGGAGGTGCGGGAAGCACTCGCCATCATCGACCGCTACGACACCGCGAAGACCTCCACCGCCTACACCCTGACCGGCGGCGCCATCACCTCGCACATCGGCGGGCGCGATGAAGCCGACTTCTACGGGCAGTATGTCAAGGCGATCGAGGACGCCTTTCCCGGCCGCTGGATCGGCAAGGTCGTCGCGCAGGCACTGCCGAAAGCCGATGTCCAGCGATTCCACGACTACGGCGTCCGGATCTACCACCCCAACTACGAAGTGTGGGACCGCCGGCTGTTCGAGCTGTACTGCCCCGGCAAGGAGCGCTACGTGGGCCGCGACGAGTGGCACCGCCGGATCCTGGACTCCGCCGAGGTCTTCGGCGCCCGCAACGTCATTCCCAACTTCGTGGCGGGTGTGGAGATGGCCGAGCCGTTCGGTTTCACGACCGTCGACGAGGCCATCGACTCGACCACCGAGGGCCTGCGGTTCTTCATGTCGCACGGCATCACCCCGCGCTTCACCACCTGGTGCCCGGAGCCCACCACGCCGCTGGGAAAGACCAACCCGGACGGTGCGCCACTGGAGTACCACATCCGGCTGCTGGACGCGTACCGCTCGACGATGGAGGAGTACGGGCTCAGCTCGCCGCCCGGATACGGTCCGCCCGGACCCGGTCGCGCCGTGTTCTCCGTCAGCTCGTTCATGGACAGCCTCCCGGCCGCACCGGACGATGCACGGTAGTCACTCGTCGGACAACGCCCGTGCGTCGGCCGCGAGTTCTCGCACGACCTCGGCGAAGCCCCGCACCAGGGCGTTGTCCGCGCGGTCAGGTTTGGGCAGCCAGACAAAGGCGACATCGGTAAGCCCGTCGCGCAGCGCAGCGGCCTCCTGGCCCCAGTCGTCCGCTTCGGCGCCACCCGTACGCCCGGGTGACGTCGCGCGAACTCCGCCCTGGCCCGGGTGGTCAGCTCGCCCGCGCCGGGCTCGCCTCGAGACAGCGGTCCGGGAGAAGGGCAGTCGCAGCACGGGCTCCGACAACTGAGCGTCGGCCCCGGGACCGACGAGGGGGCGGGTCCGGGCGGAAGTCCGACCGCCACCCGCCCCCGTCGCCGATGGAGGCAGTGGCACGCCGATCCGTCAGGCGCGCCACTCCGCCGTACGCTCCGGGGAAGCCTCGGCCAGCGCCTTCGCGATGGTCTCGGCATCGCCCTGGTTGCCGTAGACGGGCGTGCCCGGCTGCTGGCGCCACGACTCGTCCAGACCGCCTGCGTCCACCGTGTCGAAGCCCAGCTCGTCGATGAGGTCGCGCACGGTCTGCTTGGCGGCCGGGTCGTCTCCGGCGACCGGCAGGGCCTGACGGCCGGGGCTGCCCTTCGGGAGCGGCTTGGAGAGGATGTCCTGCGCATACGTCCCGTTGAACGCCTTGATCACCGGGTGGCCGATCTGCTCCTCGGTCCACCTGCTCTCCGGCAGGCCGTCCTCGATGGCGGCGATACGACCGTCGCGCTGCTGCGGGTAGTAGTTGCCGGTGTCGATGACGACCACACCCTCCGACGCCCCGTCGAGGAACCCGGCGGGCAGGCCGGGAACGGCCTTGACCGGGACGGTGACGACGACGACGCGCGCGCCTCGTGCCGCGTCCGCCACGGTGACCGGGGTGGCTCCGGTCTCCTCGGCGAGCGCCGTGAGCGTCTGCGGGCCACGGGAATTGGCGACGGACACTTCGTGGCCGAGCGCGGTGAGACGCCGGGTCAGGTTGCCGCCGATGTTGCCTGCTCCGATGATGCCGATCTTCATGGATCCGACCTTCCGATGGTGCCTGCGAAGTGCAATGCGGTCTTGTCGCTTCACCAACTCGTCGATTCAGAGACCTATTCCGGGTGGCCGGAAGTACGTTCCCCCTGGGGAGGGGTGGATGGGAACCGGCGGCTGCGGGCACGTACAGAAGGAGAAACGGAACCACAGAGCCCACTTGAAGGCGGTGCCCATGCTGCATGGCGTCGATGTCAGCTCGTATCAGTCGTCCTTCGACACGGATGGACTGGACTTCGTCTTCATCAAGGCCACCGAGGGCCGTTCGTACGTCAATCCGCGCCTGTCCGCACAGGTCAAGCGAGCCAGGGACGCAGAATGCGTGGTCGGCTTCTATCACTTCCTGTGGCCGGGAAACCTCACCGCGCAGGCAGAGTACTTCGTGAGCAAGGCCCCGGAGAAGGCGGGCGATCTGCTTGCCGTGGACTGGGAAGTGACCGGTGACGGAACGTGGGCGAGCAATGCCGAGAAGGACCGCTTCATCCGCGAGGTCAAGCGTCTGAGGCCGCACCACCGGGTTCTGCTCTACTGCAACCGGCACTTCTGGCTGAACTACGACACCACGTCGTACACCGGCGACGGTCTGTGGATCGCCGACTACGTGACCGCCGGTCATCCCCGCATCAAGGCGACCTGGCGCATCCACCAGTACGCCGACCACCCGCACGACAAGGACGTGGCCGCGTTCGCCTCACGCACCGCCATGCGCACCTGGGCGCGACGATGACCGCTGCTTGCTGAATGGCAGGTCGCGCCCATGACGGGCTGCGATCCTCGGACAAGCGCATACCGGAGATTCGAAATACTCTGTTTCGAGGCTTTTGTCACTGCATGGGATGCATGGTCCGTATCCGGATCCGGCGCGGTGACGTCGGCCCGCCGCGCCCTTCCGAAGCGGAGGAGTGTCCATGAAAGCCGCTGTTGTCCGCAGCTTCGCCGAACCCCTCGTCATCGAGGAACGGCCGGTACCGACGCCGGCCGGGCACCAGGTTCTGGTGCGGATGGAGACGTCCGGGCTGTGCCACACCGACATTCATGCCGCGCAGGGCGACTGGCCGGTCAAGCCGAGTCCGCCGTTCGTGCCCGGACACGAGGGCATCGGCATCGTCCAGGCCGCCGGTGACCGCGTCACCCGCCTGAGGGTGGGGGACCGGGTGGCCATCCCGTGGCTCGGCGAGGCGTGCGGACATTGCGACCATTGTGTCTCGGGCTGGGAGACACTCTGCCTGCAGCAGCAGAACAGCGGCTATTCCGTCGACGGGAGCCACACCGAGTACGCGCTGGCGCACGGCAGCTATGCGGTGCCCGTTCCCGAAGGGATCGACCCGCTTGATGCGGCGCCCCTGACCTGCGCGGGCGTCACCACGTACAAGGCGGTCAAGCTGTCCGGCGTACGCCCGGGCACCCGCGCCCTCGTCTCCGGCATCGGCGGTCTCGGTCACCTCGCCCTGCAGTACGCGCGGATCTTCGGGGCGGAGACCATCGCCGTCGACGTCACCGACGAGAAGCTGGCCCTCGCCCGGGAACTGGGCGCCGACCATGTCATCGACGCCCGGGTCCAGAACGTTGCCGAGGAGGCGCAGCGGCTCGGGGGCGCGGACGCGGCCATCTCCCTCGCGGTGAGCAACGAATCGTTCGGTGCCGCCTACGGCGCGCTGCGCCGCGGCGGCACGCTCGTCCTCGTGGCGCTCCCGGCGCAAGGCACGTGGGAACTGCCCGTATTCGATACGGTGCTGAACGGTACGAAGGTCGTCGGCTCGATCGTCGGAACCCGCGAGGACCTTGCCGAGGTCTTCCGGCTGCACCTGCTGGGCCGCACCCACGTCGTCCGGGAGGTCCGCCGTCTGGTTGACATCAACTCCTCGATCGACGAGGTGCTGAACGGCAAGGTGGCGGGGCGCCTGGTCTTCGATCTGCGCTGACGGGAAGCCGTGGGAGGCCACCCGGTGATCCGGCTGCGCCCCGACGTCGATCAGCGACACCTGATCAGTACGACTGAAGCTCGATCAGATGCCCTTCGGGATCGCGCACATGGGCGGTGCGGAGGTTCGGTCCCCACTCCGGCCGGTCGCAGGAACGGGCGACCAGCGATGCGCCGTGTTCCAGGCACAGCGCCAGTCCGATGTCGACATCGGTGACCCGACAGACGAACATCGAGCTGTCCTGCGCCGGCGGTGCGTTGGCGGGCAGACCTGCCGTCCTGGCAACCGCAGCCATGGCCCCGCGGTCGAAGAGCACCAGCACACCCTGGCCGTCGACCTCCCAGTGGGCATACGGCCCGGACGCGCTGCCACTCGCCCGGACCGCCCCGATCAGCCCGGGCAGTACTGCGTCGTAGAAGAGGAAGCATTCGGTGAACCTGCTGACCAGCAGGCGGGGGTGCAGCGCGTCCATCGGCAGGCCCTCCCAGCGTGCAAATTACAGGTGCGGACCCATTATTCGGCTCCACCCCACGATATGAGTGATGAACGAGGCACCGCCCAGCCTTCTGGAACTCACGCCCTACCCGCGTCCAGGACGGGCAAGGCGGCGAGGAACCGGGTCGCGGAGCAGCTGGCCGGGCGTGGCCTGCGGCTGCGGCACACGGCTGTCCTTGCCGCGTTCGTCGCCTTCGGCCCGCATGCACAAAGGGAGTTGGCGTCCAGACTTGCGATCGACCGCAGTGACATGGCGAAGGTCGTGGACGATCTCGCGGTCGCAAGCCTGGTGGACCGCGCCCGCGACGCCGGCGATCGGCGCCGCGTCACCGTCACACCGACACCGGCTGGCCGTTCCGTGCTCGCAGAGATCCAGTCGGACACCCGGAACGTGCAGGAAGACCTTCTGGCGCGGCTGACCGAGGACGAACGCAAGCAGCTGTAAGACATGTTGAGACGCGTGCATGCACACATCAACCATGAAGCCGACGGACAACGGCCAAGTCGCTGACCGAATCCGGGGATCCGGTGCGGCAGACTTCTACGGTGACCACAGCAGCTCAACCGCCCCGCGACCGTGCGCTCGGGCGCGGCATCACCACCCTCATCCCGCAGGCTGCGAGCGTGACTCCGGCGGAGCAGGCGGCCGCGGTACTGGCAGGAATGCGGAGCGTTCCGGTGCGCATCGGGGTTCTCCAGGCAGCCATTGTGCTTCTGGAGGAGCGTGTGCGTACGACAGAGGACGACACGGAACGTCGGGCGGCCGCCACGACCGTGGCCATGCTCCGGAGTGCGATCGGCCAGGCGGGCTGAACGGCCACCGCGGCGCCGCCCGGTGCGGATCGGCTGCGCCCGCTCACTCCCGGCCAGGGGAGTCGAGGATCGTACGGACGTAGGCCACCTCGAGTCCGCGGCTGGAGGCACTGTCGTCGGCGGGACCAGCCCATCGGCAGGCCGAGGGTCGCGAGAGGTGACGGCAGTGTCCGTCAAGACCCCGGCCGTACGAAGTCTCATGCCAGGCAGAGGCGGAACGACCAAGCAGCCTCCGCGCCTGGATGCCGTGCGCGTCTACGATCGTGCGCCCAAGCGCCGAGCTGGCCAGCCACGGGGCTGCTGGAAGCCCCATCAGGCCGAATGCCGAGAGGAACGCACCGATGTTGGTCTCTCGTGACCACCCTGTTGCCGAAGTAACGATGGGGTCTCCGGGGTTCGGGTCGACCATGAAGGTCGGAGTCGTCCCGGACATGCTGAGTATCCGTTGATGCTCTGCCAGACGGTGAACCCGTATCCGTCGGGGCTGTGCGCGACCCCGTCAAGCGGCGGCGAATCATTGAAGGTCCGCGTCGTCCAACCCCGGTCGCTCCAGACGCGCATCACGATGTCGAGATACGCGCCGGAGGTATCGGGCGTGGTCCCGACCACCCAGTACCTGATTTCGAAAACGGCGGACCGACCGACGTCACCGCACTCGTCGCCATCAGCGTCGTCATCGTCGAAAGGACTGCCGAACAAGGTGACGCCGTCGTGCATCCTCGCCCTGGGGAGGTCCGGATGCCACAGCGCGAGGGACAGTTCGGCGGGCAGCGTCCGGAGCGTTTCGGTGAGATGCCGCAGCAACTGGGCACGGGCCGCAGCCTGCGTGACGATCGGCAACATGCTTTGACCTCCTGAAGGGGGAACCATGGGTCCCATACCCGGCGCGCAGGAAGAAATGGACCGCCTGGGCCGAGCCCTGCGGTCTCAAATGACGATGATGATCGACGACTTGACCCCCGGCAGCGATCTGAGCCTGCTGTTCCTCAACGAGCCTCGGGTCGTCGACTGGCATGAACCACCGCGCTACCGGTACGCGGCCGAGTTCTCCACCGGAAAGCGCCCCGCGCATGTCAGCGCCGCCGACATCGCGTCCCGCGCGGCCGCCCTGCTCTCATCGGCGGGCTGGCGGCAGAGCACGACGACATCGCAGGACAACCCTGGCCGGACACCCCGCATTGTGGTGACCGGCCGCCACGACAACGGCTGCACCATCGAGATTCCGTGTTTGCCGGCGGAGCGACAACCCGGGCAGCGTGCCGAGGGCGTGCCGAGGACCCGGGGGAGACCCCTGATGCTGCGATCCGGGCGCCGTAGCCGGCGGGCACGGGCTCATTTATTGGCATGGACCTGACCGAGACTCTGGGCTACAGTCCGTTGCGGCACACGCTGAGAGCGCTCTCAGATGAGGCCTCTCGGACGGCTGCTGTTCCTCCCCCACACATCGGAACAACAGAAGGGCCCACTCCCTTGAGACATACGACTGTGTTACGCACCGGTCTGTCCGCCCTGCTCCTTCTCGGTGCTTGGGCAACCGCCGGCCTGGCTCCGGCCTCCGCCGCGGATGCTCCCTCCTCCTCTTCCGCCCCTGCGTCCGTCTCCCGGGCACAGGCATCGACCGGCCTGCTCCTCGCGATGCAGAAGGACCTCGGTCTGACCGAGAGCCAGGCCAAGGCGCGTCTGGCCGCGGAGGGGGCGGCAACGGCCCTGCAGGGAAAGGCGCGACGGGCCGCGGGATCGTCGTACGGCGGCTCCTGGTTCGATCCGGCCACGAACAGGCTCACCGTGGCTGTCACCAGCGACAAGAAGGCCGACGTCGTGCGGTCGACAGGTGCGGCCGTACGGCTGGTGGCCCACAGCGCCCGGCAGCTCGACGCGGTCAAGGCGCGGCTCGACAGACTCTCCGCGCCCGACGGCGTCGCGAGCTGGCACGTCGATCCGCAGGCCGGCCGGGTCATCGTGAACGTCGTTGCCTCTGCGGAGGCTGACAACGATGTCCGTGAGTTCGTCGAGAGGGCTCGTGAGGCCGGACCCGTCCTCGTGCGGCGGACGGCCCAGGCGCCGAAGACCTTCTCCGCGGGAACAGTCGGCGGCGATCCGTATTACACGGGCAACGTGCGGTGTTCCATCGGCTTCTCCGTGTACGGAGGCTTCGTCACCGCGGGCCACTGCGGTCGGTCGGGGGCCGGGGTGAGCGGCTGGGACGGTTCGTACATCGGCAACTTCCAGGGATCCTCCTTCCCGGGCGACGACTACGCCTGGGTGAGCGTGGGCAACGGCTGGTGGACCGTCCCGGTGGTGCTCGGCTGGGGTACGGTCTCCGACCAACTGGTCCGGGGTTCGGCGGTGGCCCCCATCGGTGCCTCGATCTGCCGCTCCGGTTCCACATCCCACTGGCACTGCGGGAGTGTGCTGGCCACGAACGAGACCGTCAACTACAGCCAGGGCGCCGTCTATCAGATGACCAAGACGAGCGTGTGCGCGGAGCCGGGCGACTCGGGCGGCTCGTTCATCAGCGGGGACCAGGCGCAGGGCGTCACGTCCGGCGGCTGGGGCAACTGCAGCAGCGGCGGTGAAACCTGGCACCAGCCGATCAACGAGATCCTGAACAGGTACGGGCTGACGCTGCACACGGCCTGATCGTCCGGGACCACCCTGAGGGCCTGTCGTGCCCGGTGCATCGAAGCGCCGTCCGACGCGGCAGGCCCTTCATGGCGTCCTGGGCCACCGGCAGCCGGAATCTGCCCGCTCGGCAGGTCGCCTGCCGGCGAAATGCCGGTGGAACGAGGCTCTTCCGACCCCCGAGACGCTGAATGTGTTCTACGCCGACCGCCCGGATCCACTGGGCGAGGAGAGGTCCTGGCGAGGAGGGACGCTTCGCCGACCCTGCCTGCAGGACGATGGCGGTGACAGCGCCCGGTTGGGTCAGGGACACCCGTCCGGTTAGTGGGTCTTCACGGTGTGCGAGCCGGCTCGTTCTGCCGAGAAGCAAGGGTTGGCGGCGTCGATTGCGTGATCCTGCGGGGAAGCAGTGCCCACGACGGGATGGTTTTGAGACGCCGGTCCTGGAGGTCTTGGCGAATCCGGACCCGGGCGACCGCTGCACAGCCTCCCCTGCAGGACCACCCCCCTTCCTTGGCCCGAGCATGGGCAGCACGGACCTGTATCGAAGGGAGCTCCGTGCAGGGCACTGCGTCCCGTGTCCTGCACGTGCCATCGACAGCCGGCGTATTAGCGTGGCAGCGGTGGGGGCGGTCCGCTCGACCAGGGAGATGCACCGATGGCCACGCTCGTCGCGGTGAATGTCGGGATGCCCCGGGATGTTCCCTGGAAGGGCCGAGTGACGCATACGGGTGTCTGGAAGCAGCCGGTGACGGGCCCGCGGATGGTCAGGAAACTGAACATCGACGGAGACGGCCAGGGCGACCTCGCCGGTCACGGCGGGCCGTACCGAGCAGTGCTGGTGTACCAGGTGGACTCCTATCGGCACTGGCAGGAGCACCTGCATCGCAACGATTTCACTCATGGTCAGTTCGGTGAGAACTTCACCGTGGACGGCCTGCCCGACGACGAGGTGTGCATCGGCGACCTGTACCGCATCGGAGATGCGTTGTTCGAAGTCACACAGCCCCGCGTGACCTGCTACCGCGTGGGTCTTCGCATGGACGAGCCGCAGATGCCCGCCCTGCTGGTCGCTCATGGACGCCCCGGCTTCTACCTGAAGGTGCTGGCTGAGGGGGTCGTCCAGGCCGGGGACGAGATCGTCAAAGTCTCCACGGGGCCGGAGGCGATGACCGTCGCGGAGATCGACGCCGTGCTCTACAGACCCGGGCGTTCGCGCTCCCAGGTGGAGCGGGCGCTCCGCATTCCCGCGCTCAGCCCCGGCTGGAAGACGTCCATGCAGTCGCTCCTGGACGACTACGACTCGAAAGGCTGGACAACAGGCAGTACGGGAGGCAATTCGGGCCTGACGGCCGCCGCGAGCAGCCCGCCGCCGGCCTGGCCGGGCTTCCGTCCCCTTGCGGTCACGCACATCGCCCCCGAGAGCAGGAGCATCTTTTCCCTCACTCTCGCCGCCACCGACGGCAGTCGGCTTCCACCGGCGCTGCCCGGCCAGTTCGTCACAGTGAGGATGCGTCCCGACCCGCAGGGCGCGCCGGTTGTTCGAAGCTACTCCCTGTCCGGGCGCCCGGGGGACGCTCAGTACCGGATCAGCGTCAAGCAGGAACCCCATGGTGTGGGCAGCAGCTACCTGCATCGACACGTCACGGTCGGCGACGTCCTCGATGTGGCTGCCCCGCGAGGCACGTTCACCCTCGACAAGGATGAGGCAGCCATCGTGCTGCTCTCCGCCGGTGTCGGTGCCACCCCGGTGCTCGCCATGCTCCATGAGCTGGCCGACAACCGTGATCCCCGCGCGGTGTGGTGGGTGCACGGAGCTCGGGACGGCGCAGAGCATCCTTTCGCCGACGAGGCGCGCACCCTGCTGTCACGCCTGCCGTCCGGCCGATGGCATGTCTCCTACAGCCGCCCGCGCGACGACGACCGTCTCGGCGACGACTACACCGCCACCGGCCGCCTCACCGCCCAGCTTCTCGAGGACCTGGGAATCCCGGGGGACGCCAACGCCTATATCTGCGGTCCGGTGGCGTTCATGGACGACATGACACAAGCACTGGTGGACTGCGGCCTGGCCCCTGGGCGGATCCACACCGAGACCTTCGGATCCGTGACCGCGATGACACCCGGAGTGGTTCCGAGCGATGCGCCGGCTCCCCATCTGCCCGCCCACCCGCCCGGACCGGGCACTGGCCCAACCGTCACTTTCGCCCGCAGCAGCCTGACCGTCCCCTGGGACCCCGGCTACGGCACCCTCCTGGAACTCGCCGAGGCATGCGACGTCCCGGTGCGGTGGTCGTGCCGCACCGGCGTCTGTCACACCTGCGAGACGGCAGTCGTTTCCGGCGGCGTCGACTACTCTCCCGACCCCCTCGACCTGCCGGCCGAGGGCAATGCGCTCATCTGCTGTTCACAACCACCCGCGGATCTCATCCTCGATCTGTGACCTCCTTTGCTGCCGCCGCGGTTGCTTCATCGTTCAAGAACGCGGCAGGCGTGGTCGTCCTTCTCCTGGCCGTGCGGGACGGCATCGGCGAAGGGCGTCCGGTGGGCACCCGATGAGGAGCGAGCCGCCGTCCAAGGAGTGACGGGCCGGTGTGACCGACTGAGGTCGGTCCGATCATGGGAGTGATCTCTTTATGACCAGTACGATGCACGCCGTCCGGGCCCACCGACGGGGCGGCCCGGAACAATTCGTCTACGAGTCGGCCCCATGCCCCGAACCGGCCGGCGGTGAAGTGCTCGTCGCGGTGTACGCCGCCTCCATCACCGCCGGCGAACTCGAATGGGACGCGAGCTGGACCGACAGCCTTGACGGGACGGGGCGTGACCGAACGCCGACCATTCCCTCGCACGAGGTCTCCGGCGTTGTGGCCGAAGTCGGCGCCGGGGTGACCGAGCTCGCTGTCGGCGACGAGGTCTACGGGCTGATCCCGTTCACCCGGGACGGGGCGGCAGCCGAGTACGTTGCTGTTCCCGCGAGCATGCTCGCCGCGAAGCCGTCCCAGTTGGATCACGACCGCACGGCGGCTGTACCGCTCGCGGCCCTCACCGCATGGCAGGCGTTGGTCGACCATGCCGAGCTGCAACCGGGACAGCACGTCCTGGTTCACGGCGGCGCCGGCGGTGTGGGAACCTTCGCCGTGCAGATCGCCACGGCACTGGGCGGGCGTGTGACGGCCACCGCTTCCGCGCGTGACATGGACTTCGTCACCGCGCTCGGCGCGCAGGGGGTCATCGACTACCGGGCCGAACGGTTCGAGGACCTGGTGCGGGACGCCGACGTGGTGCTCGACCTGGTGGGCGGAGAGGCACAGGACCGCTCCTGGGCGACGCTGCGGCCCGGCGGAACCCTCATCAGCATCGTGCAGCCCCCGGACCCTGAGAAGGCCGCCGCCCACGACGTTCGCGCCCTGTTCTTCATCGTCGAACCCGACCGGGCCGGTCTGGTGGCCATCGCCGAACTGATCGACAGGGGCCGACTGAAGCCGGTGCTGGACCGCGTGGTGCCACTCACCGAGACCCGCGCGGCCTACGAGGCACTTGCGACCGAGCACCCCCGCGGCAAGGTCGTCCTCCATGTGGACGGCAACCGGAACACCTGAGTTCTGTCGTCGAACCGCTGTCGGCCGCACGGCGTCCGGCGCGCACGCCGGCTGTGATGCCGGCAAGTCCTCGAAGCGGATCCCCGAGGACTTGCGGGCGCCATGCGATCGCACGCACCGGATGCCGCGTGGCCCCCCTTCGAGCGACGACGTCCCTTAGGGGCGGAGGTAGGGCCGGGTCATGATCTCCATGTTGTGGCCGTCCGGGTCGCCGAAGTACGCGCCGCGACCACCGAACAGACGGTTGATCCGGCCGGGTTCGGTGTGGCTCGGATCGGCGAAGTAGGTAACACCAACTGCTTCCAGACGGGCGATCATGTTGTTGAACTGTTCGTCGGGCACGAGGAACGCGTAGTGCTGCGACTGGATCGGTTCGTCACGCTTCTCGTAGTAGTCGAGCGTCACCCCGTTGCCGAGGTCGACGGGGAGGAACGGCCCGAATGGAGCGCCGACCTTCAGCCCCAGTATCGCGGCGATGAACTCGGCCGACAGCTGCCGGTCTGTGGCGTAGACGGCGGTGTGGTTCAAGTGGACGGCGGTCGCCGTCAGTTCGGATTCGTACGAGTAGTCCTGATGGTTCGGCATGTGTGAGGTGTGTCTCCGGGTCTTGGGATCCGCTGGGACGGGCGCCACATACGGGCGCCAGGCAGGAAGACACGGAAAAGGGGCGGGGCTCTTGCCCGCCTCGCCCTCACGCCGAGGCCGGGAACCTCACTCGTGCATGGCTCATGGCCGACCCGGTAGTCACGTGACCGACTTTAGTGATCACCACGGGCCCAGGCAATACCGTTCCTGGGCTGTGCGCCGGCCACCGGTGCGACAACGCTGGAAGGCCTGAGCATGAGCACGGCGGCCGTGGTTGGCACTGTTCAGGAGTGCCGTACTTGCCGCCCAGCTCAGGGGCTGCACCCATCTGTATCGGCGTGCTCGCCCCCCGTCTCCGTACCCGGCGCGCGGTCGAGGACTCCCTGGACTCGGTCCGGCGGGACCCCTTCGTCGCGTCATGCGTGACATCCGGCTTCACCCCGGACGATCGGCCGCAGGGCGCCTATCGGAACGAGCCGGGGGCTGAGGGTGATTACCCGGGTTCGGAAGCCTCACGGAGTACCTGCCCCAGTTCGCTGCTGTGCTGCTCCACGAGTTCCGGACGGTTGTGATGGGCCGCAGGGGTGTTCTGGAACAGTGCCACTTGCCACGTCTCAGCGCCGTATACGGCAACAAGCGTCTGCACCACGTTCAGATCCGGCTTCAACTCGGTCTGACCCGGCGGCACCATGCCCGCGATGGCGCGCAGCAGCGCCGCGTCGCTGCCCAGCCGTCGCACCTCCCGGATCTTCCACACGTACGCCGCCGTCGGATGGTCGGCGAAGATCGGTGCGAGATGACCCGCCACCTCCGAGCCCCGCACTTGACTTCCGTCGAATCCGATCATTGCGGCCTCAGGAGCGAACAGCGCCGCATATCCCTGAGCATCACGGCGGTTCCAGGCACGGAGCAGTGTTTCGTAGAGGTCCCGCACGGCACATGCGACGGAATCCTCGGCTGGTGTCTCGTCCATGGAACCGATCCTGCCACGGTCCTCGCTTCTGCCCGGTCGACAAAGCGCGTTGCGCCCTTACGGACCGGGAGCGGCCGCCATCTCGCACGCCCGATGCGTCTGCCGTGCAGAGGTGCGCACCCTGCGTCTGCGGCGAGCAGGGCTGGTGAGGACCTTCGGGAAGGTTTCCGTCCCGTGGGCCGACGCCGCCCTGCGGCAGAGGCCGGGGCCGATCGGCAGTCAGGGACGACGTGACCCGCTCAGCGCGTGGGGCTATGGGGTTATGGGTTGTCCCGTCATCCCTGGCGGGCGCACGACGACGGCTACGACACCTCGCCGCATCGTCGGAACGGCCGAATACGCCCAGCCCGTGGACGCTCCGCCTCCTTGCGATGCACCGCATCTGACACCGCGCGCTGTTTCGCCAGGGATGACGGGAGAGTCCTCAGGTGATCGTGATCGCTTGTACGGGGCAGGCGCGGGCTGCCTCCCCGACCAAGGGACCGACGGCGCCGTCCTCGTGGTCAGGGAGTAGTTTGCTGAAGCCGTCGTCGTCCTGGGTGAAGACCGTCGGCGCGGCAAGCACGCACTGTCCGGCGCCGATGCACACATCCGTGTCGATACTGATCCGCATCACAACAGGGTCCTTTCCGTTCGGATTTCGATCACCACGCCACGGGCAGTTCAACCATGCCTTGGATGGTGTCACCCGGTTTGAACGGGATATCGTCGGCGGGTACCGCCAGCCGCAGTCCCGGAAGGCGGTCGAAGAGCGTACGCAGCGCGATCTCCATCTCGGCCCGAGCCAGGTTCTGACCGAGGCATTGATGGATACCGAAGCCGAAGGCGACGTGGTTGTGCGAATTCCGTCCGAGGTCCAGTTCGTCCGGCGAGGGATATGCAACCTCGTCCCGATTGATCACGGACGTGGACAGAATGACGCCGTCCCCGGTCCGGATTGTCACCCCGCCCACCTCGATGTCCTGTGTAGCCACCCGTGACATTCCGTCGGCGATGGAGAGGAAGCGGAGCAGTTCCTCGACGGCGGCAGGCATCAAGTCCGTCGAGGCGCGCAGCCGGGCCAACTGGTCGGGATGCTGCAGCAGAGTGAAGGTACCGAGCGAGATCATGTTCGCGGTCGTCTCGTGACCGGCGACGAGCAGGATCTCGGCCATTCGGACGAGTTCGTCGTGGTTGACGGCCCCGGTGTCGAGCTGCTGGGCGATGAGCTCGTCGAGCAACCCTTCGCCGGGGTCGGACCGTTTGCGTTGGATCAGGGCTCGGAAGTACTCGTCGAGTGCGTCCCGCGCGGCCTCGATATCGCCGGCTGCCGGGCCGCGCAGCAACCTGCGCGACTGCGACTCGAAGAACTCGTGGTCGGCGTAGGGCACCCCGAGCAGCGTACAAATGACCATGGACGGAACGGGCAGCGCAAAGGCACTGACCAGATCGACCGGCGGGCCCTGCTCGATGATCGCGTCCAGCAGACCGTCCACGGTCTCCTGGATCCGCGGCCGCAGGGCCGCTGTGCGCTTGACCGTAAAGCTCGGAATCAGCATCCGTCGTTGGACGTTGTGTTCGGGGTCGTCGAGACCGATCAGTTCGACGCGTCGCGAGGCGGTCGCTGCCACCCGCTCGGTGAACACGGGAAACGCAGGGTTCTCCCGGTCGGCCGACAGCCGCGGGTCGACCAGCAACGCACGCGCCTCCGCATGCCCGGTCACGAGCCACACGGTGCGGCCATCGAAGAGCCGGGCGGGCGACACTGCCTGTGGCCCCCGGTGCGCAGGCCGGTACCCCGTCGGCGGGTGATAGGGGCAGGTTCGGTCCTGCGGAAAGGAAATGGTCTCAATATCTGCCATGGCGAACCTCGCAAACGGGGTGGGGGATTCCGGCCGGCCTCTCCCCACTGGATTCCTCAAGCACCCAGATGGTCTAGTCAGTGTTCGGCCAACTCGCCGTGGGCCGTCGATTCCGGCTGCGGCCTTGGCCGGGCGTTGTGAGCCACCGAGGTGATGCGCCCGGGTTTCCGTACGTATTCGGGCACGCGTCCCATACGGAGTGCGTGCCTGTGACCCCATGAATCAGGACTGCACCGAGAACGGGGCGATGAGTTCGGCCATGTTCTGCATGTGCGGTTCTGACTCACGTACGTCATACACGCTGACGAAACCGATTTCGGTTGCCACGCCGACGTTCACGAGAAGGGAGGGTGTCCGGCCATCCGCTGAATGGAAGGGCGGCGCTTGCGCACCCCTGGCACGGCCGCCGGACACAATGTTCCTGAGTTCGCCCGTCTCTCGTCCCTCGACGTGCTCGGCCTCCGGCAAGTCCGGCTTCCTGTCGCTTTGCTCGGCATACGGCTCTGCGCGTGGACGCGGGTGCGGCTTGGGGGAAAATCCGCCGCGTGTACACCTCGCGATGGGGTTTCAGGGATCCGATGCAGGTCACCCGTAGGGCACGAACCATTCGGACAACCGGCCACGGGAAGTGAGACACATGGAGAACTGGCGTATGCACGCGGCCTGCCGTGACGAGGATCCCGACCTGTTCTTCCCCATCGGGAGCACAGGTCCGGCGCTGGTGCAGACCGAGGAGGCGAAAGAGGTGTGCCGGGGATGTCCTGTGCGGGAGCAGTGTCTGGAGTGGGCCATGGAGAACGGTCAGGACTCCGGCGTATGGGGCGGGCTGGGTGAGGCCGAACGGCGTGCGAAGAAGCGACGCACGCGCAGGCGTGCTCAATAATCCGGATGAGGACGGATTATGCACCATGGACACCAAGGCCTGGATTCTCGTCGGCGTGGTCGCCGCACTACTTACGATGGGGGCTGCCGGTGTACTCCTGGTCAGGCTGTTCCGCGCAAGGAAGCTGCTGATGGACGCGGGTGTCCCGCTGCGCAGCAAGGCGTTGGTGTGGGCCGCGGTGATCTATACCGTGTGTCCTGTCGACCTGATCCCCGACCCCGTCTATCTGGACGACATCGCGTTCCTGTTGCTGGCCCTGCGGTCTCTCCCCGCTCCCGGCCCAGGGCGGCTCGGGCGTCGCGTTCCTTGTGAAGGGCGGCCGGGCCCCCGCGTTCGGCGAGAGCGCAGACATAGTTGATCGGGATTGAAGCGGGTGACGTACGGTAGTTGCCTTTCCGTCCTCGCCCATACGACGCACCCTTGCACAGTCCGCTGAGGTGCGACAGATCGTGGCCCGGCGATGCGCCGAGCAGGACCCCGGATGGACCGTAGGCCCCTTTCGGCAGGGCGTACTTCCGCAGCCGAGCACGCTGCTTGCGTACGCAGACGGCAGGCCTCGACGCGTCCGGGCAAGCCGGCCGGGCTCGCGTGGGGGGCGTGGTTTGCTACCGGCGCCGGACTGGGCTTGAGTCTCCAGTAGGGGGAGACGCGAAGGTGGGGGCATGGACGGCGACACGCTCTACTCGATCGGTGACCTGGCCCGGCGCACCGGTCTCACGGTCAAGACCATTCGGTTCTACTCCGACCGTGGGATCGTGTCGCCGATCGACCGCACCCCGGCGGGCTACCGCCTCTATGACATCGACGCCGTCGCACGCCTGGACTTCGTACGAACCCTGCGTGACCTGGGACTGGACCTGTCCACGATCCGGAAGGTAGTGGATCGGGAGCTGTCGCTCCCGCAGGTTGCGGCTGCGCACGCCGAGGCCCTGGCAGTGCAGATCAGGGCCCTGCGCCTGCGCCGTGCGGTATTGACGGCAGTGGCCAGACGCGGGTCCACCCTTGAGGAGATGGAACTCATGCACAAGCTGGCCAGACTCTCCGAGGACGAACGCCGTTGCCTGATCGGCGATTTCCTCGACGCTGTCTTCGTCGATCTGCACGACAGACCCGAGTGCGCAGCCGCCATTCGCTCCATGACACCGGAACTGCCCGACAATCCCGAAGCGGAGCAGGTCCAGGCGTGGGTGGAACTGGCGGAGCTGTCTCAGGATCCGGACTTCCGTGCCGGCATGCGGGGGATGGCCGAGGACCACATGGCAGAGCGTACGAAGGACGGGACTACGCGACTGGCCCGCGACGTTGCGGCGGTGGTCCGTGACCAGGTTGCCCCCGCGCTTGCTGACGGCACCCACCCGGCCTCGCCCCAGGCGGATCCGGTCATCGCGGCGATCACGGCGCATTACGCGTACGTCATTGCCGGACTCGACGACGTCGAGGTCCGGCATCGGCTGCTGACCTGGCTGGAGACCATGAACGATCCGCGTCGGGACAGGTACTTCCGGCTGGTTGCAGTGATCAATGGCTGGACCGCCCCGCACAGCCTGGCGCCGGCATTCGACTGGACGATTCAGGCCCTGCGCGCCCGGCTGTAGTCATGGCGAACGGCTCGTGAAACGGCATGGCCACTCGAAACACACCGCTTCCGCCTTGCCGGGGCATGCCCGATCCGGGTCCCTACCGGCCTTGTCGCCGTGGACGATGCCAGGCGCACACGCGCTGACGTCCGTGGCAGGCATGGGCCATGCGGTGGGGCCGGGACGACTGGCAGGCATGTACAGGCGGCCCTAAGGGCTGTCCCGTAATCCCTGGCGGGCGCACGACGACAGCTACGGCACCTCGCTGCATTGTCGGAACGCCCCAATACGCCCAGTATGAGGACGCCCCTCCGCCTGCGATGCACCGCATCCGACGCCGCGCGCTGTTCCGCCAGAGATTAGGGGACAGCCCTTAGCGTCGACGTCAGAGTGCCCAGCCCCGAAGGAGTAGTCATGACCACGCGCCCGCCCCTTCCCCCGTTCACACGGGAGACCGCAATCGAAAAGGTCCGTCAGGGAGAAGACGGCTGGAACACGCGTGACCCGGAGAAGGTCGCCCTGGCCTACACAGTGGACTCACGATGGCGCAACCGGGCGGAGTTCGTGACAGGACGCGACGAGATCGTCGCGTTCCTGAAGCGCAAGTGGACCCGCGAACTCGACTACCGGCTGATCAAGGAGCTGTGGGCCTTCGACGGCAACCGGATCGCGGTGCGGTTCGCGTACGAGTCGCACGACGACTCCGGCAATTGGTACCGGTCGTACGGCAACGAGAACTGGGAGTTCGACGAGAACGGGTTGATGGCCGTACGGCACGCCTGCATCAATGACCTGCCGATCAAGGAAGCGGACCGTAAGTACCACTGGCCGTCGGGTCGCCGCCCGGACGACCACCCCGGTCTCAGTGACCTCGGATTCTGATCCCGGAACCACGGACGAGCCCGGGCCGCCGCGGTGACCTGATGTGTACGGGCCTGGAGCGGGGGAGCGAGGCCGGAGGCGCGACGCGGCACAGCTTGCAGGGCCTCCAGGGGGCCGTGTCACCGAAGTTGTGCGACGGCCCCGGACGAGCCCACGCTTGCCGGGGACCTGCCGAGGACGCCGCACCACAGCCGAGAAGAGTAACGAACGCTGCTGCCGCGGTGGGGTGTTGCCTCCCCTTGTTCGGACGTATGGGTTCCTTCGATGCCCACGGATCAGCTGGTAGGGCGGCGGCAGCCTGATCGTCACCCGCTGAGCGGTGACGGTTGTCTGACCACCCCGCTCTGGCGCTCGCAGGCGCCAGAGCGGGGAATGGGCGAAGCCGCCCGGCCGGGCCGACCAGAGCTGCGGCGTACCGGCCTCGTGGAGCCTCACGTGTACGCCGGGGTGTATGAACCTCCATGAATCATGGAGTTGCTGAAATGGTTGTGGCGACCATGTGACGGAATGCGGTGGACAGGGCATCAGCGTTCCTCAGACCCCGCTACCGTTGTGCCACGAGTCAGTTCAGCCCTCTGGAGCCCTCGATGAGCGAACAGCCGGCCACCGCCGCGCGCCAGCCGCTGGAGCCCCCGGCCGCTGACGCCATACGTTCCTACGCCGCGGCCGAGCGGGCCAAGACGGACACTCTCGCCTCGGTCCTGGAGGACATCGCCACCAACGGTTACCCGGCCCCGGAGACGGGCGTGCTGTGGGAGACCGCCCGCGACGCGCACCTCGCCGCCCTCGCCGACAAGCAGGCCCGTGTCGCCTGAACACGGACATCGGCGCTCCCGTGTCGTCACGGTGGAGCCCGCACTCACGCAGCTCAGCAAGCTGACCGCGGGCGAGACCCATCGTCTGGACCGCGCGATCGTGGCCGTCTCCGTCAACCCCGAGCTCGGCACCCTGATCCCGGGAAGTCTTCTGCGAGATTACGTCGACGAGATCGACGGGGTCCGGGTCATTTTCTTTGTCACCGCCCTGCAGACGATCACAGTGGTGGCGTACATCGAGGCATAGCCGAGAGCCTCTCCTGCGTTCCGCAGTTCCGCAGCGACACCTGGCTTCTTCTCGACCGGGCAGCGCGGTGTCTGCGTGCCTTCACGCGGTGCCCACGGTGCCGGGGACGGTACCAACTGTGCCGACCGGGCCGCGCCGACCGCCGCTCGTTGATGTCGTGTACCGCGCGTGGCGGGGGCGGCGTGGCGCACGCGAGATCACCTCTACCTCCCCGCCTGTCCGGTGCCAAGGGCTGTCCCATAATCCCTGGCACGCACGCTCGCTGCGTGGTCGGGCCCGCCCGAGTGCGTCCGGTACGAGGGCGACCCTCCGCCTTGCGATCGCACGCACTGGACGCCGCCGGGCCCACCCTTCGGGCGGACGGCGGGACTTCCGACACACGCCCTAGCGATCCCTGCGTCTCGATCCGCGCGATGCTGCAGCCGCGCTTGGGAAAACACGACAGAAGGTGTCCAGTTTCTGCGCAACCATCGTGTCGGCGTCGGCGCTGACACGGGCGTTGACGCAGCGCGGCACGTGGACACGGAAGGACACGCATGTCAGCAACATTGGATGGAAAGGTCGCTCTCGTCGCAGGGGCGACGCGGGGAGCCGGCAGGGCGATCGCGGTGGAACTCGGCGCTGCCGGGGCAACCGTCTACGTAACCGGCCGTAGCACACGGGTGCAGCGCTCGGAGTACAACCGCCCCGAGACCATCGAGGACACCGCCGATCTCGTGACCGAGGCGGGAGGACACGGCATCGCGGTCCCGACCGACCACTTGGTTTCCGCCCAGGTCCGAAGCCTGGTCGATCGCATTGCATCCGAACAAGGTCGACTGGACATCCTGGTCAACGACATCTGGGGCGGCGAACGCCTCTTCGAATGGGACGCCCCCGTGTGGGAGCACGATCTCGACAAGGGACTTCGGCTGCTCCGGCTCGCGGTGGAGACCCATGCAATCACCAGCCACCACGCTCTTCCCCTCCTCCTGCGGAATAGCGGCGGACTGGTGGTCGAGATGACCGACGGCACCGCCGAGTACAACCGGGACACTTACCGGGTCTCGTTCTTCTACGATCTCGCCAAGGCGGCGGTGCTTCGCATGGCTTTCGCGCTGGGCCACGAACTCGGGCCACGTGGCGGCACAGCGGTGGCACTGACGCCCGGGTGGATGCGTTCGGAGATCATGCTCGACCACTTCGGCGTGACCGAGGAATCGTGGCATGAGGCGCTGGAGTGTGAGCCGCACTTCTGCATCTCGGAGACCCCGTTCTACGTGGGGCGAGCCGTCGCTGCCCTGGCCGCCGATCCCGGGGTGAGCCGTTGGAACGGGCAGTCGTTGTCGGGCGGTCAGCTCGCCCAGGTTTACGGCTTCACCGACGTTGACGGCAGTCGACCAAATGCCTGGCGGTACATGGTCGAGGTTCAGGACGCGGGCAAGCCCGCCGACGCCACTGGATACCGCTGAGTCGCCGCCGATCGGCCGTACCTTCCCGGGAAACACCGCAAACACGGGATGAACGTTCAGGTCGACGCCGATCCATTCGGTCGTCTGCTGTGGGCCTCGCCGGCGTTGCCCGGCTCGGTCCATGACATCCGCGTAGCCGTACTCATGACATCGCCGGCGCCCTGGCCCGAGCCGACATCCCGTGCTGGGTCGGCAGGGGGATACTGGAGTGCAGGCGGCACGGTCCGGCGTTCCCTCCCGCGGGCGTTGGGGCAGCCTGTCAGCCGGACAGCAGGCCCACAACAGCCGCCGCAGAAGACGCCACGCTGACACCGAGGGCCAACGGCAGCAATAGCGTCAGCCAACTCGTAATCTGCTGCTCCAGCCGTTGCCGGGTTTCCTCAGGAGCATTCCGCAGAATGATCAATGGAGTGATGGGGTCCCGCTCGGTGTCAGGTTCATCAGGTCGCGGGGTACTGGAATGGCGCGGGGCGAAGAGGTGACAAGGCAGCGACGACCTGTGGGACGTGATCGAGTCGCTCCTGCCGGGAGCCGAGCACCGTACGCGCCACCCAGATCGCACAAGCCTGAACGATCGGCGGATTTGCGGGAGATTCCGTCCGTGCCGCACAGGGCGATTGCCTGGGAGTATCTGCCACAGGAGGGGGGCGCCCGCTCGGGGATAACCTGCTGATGACGTCCACCTTCACCGAAGAGCAGCTGGGGATCTGCCCCGAGTGCTACGCCACCCGCACCGGATGGCACCGTTCTCGGGGTTCACCCCGTCCCTCGGCCTCACCGCGCGATCCCCCCGTGCGCGGCTGTCCTCACCGACCCGAGCGGCCGCACCGTCGTCGTCACTGTCCACCAGGAGTAGCCCCATGACCACCGAGCAGGAAGCCCGCGACGCCATCCACCACGCCTTCGGCGAGACGGCACACGTCGACATCGAGACCTTCCCGGCTGGGAACCTCTCCATCACCATCACCAGGGGAAAGCACGCCGCAACCATCGACGGGCATCCTGAAAGCGGCTGGGGCTGGACCGTCGACCCGGGCGAGGACGACGGCTTCAGCGGTCACGAGAACGTTGCGACCACCCTCGACGAGGCGCTGGTCAATGTGCGTGCCGCACTGATCTGACCTGACAGGACCCGAAGGCCAACTGGCCCCGCCTCAAAGAAACGGCCGGGCTAAGGGCTGTCCCGTAATCCCTGGCGGGCGCACGACGACAGCTACGGCACCTCGCTGCGTTGTCGGAACGCCCGAATACGCCCAGTATGAGGACGGTCCTCCGCCTTGCGATGCACCGCATCTGACGCCGCGCGCTGATCCACCAGGGACTACGGGACAGCCCTTAGAGGCTCAGTACGATCGCGGCGCCGATGCCTCCGAGACACAGAGCGAAACCTGCTTCGCGCCAGCCGCCCTTTCCCCAGCGGAAGGGGTGGTCCAGGGCGAGCCGACCGGGGCCGGTGGCGGCAATGCCAAGTGCAACGACAGCGATGCACACGTTGTATTCCACGCCGCCTTGGTAATCCCACAAACCGTGTGATGCGGTAACGGTCACCATGGCATTGATCATCACACCGATCAGGGCAGCTGCTGCCAGTGGCGTGAACAGTCCCAGAGCCAGGCCGAGGCCTCCCAGGAACTCGGAGCCACCGCCGATGACGGCGTAGACGTTTCCAGGGTGATATCCCAGTGCGGCGAACCCCTTGCCCGTGGCGGTGAGGCCGTCGCCACCGAACAGGCCGAAGAGCTTTTGGGAGCCGTGCCCTGCCATCAGCAGGCCGAACGTGATCCTGATAAGCAGCAGACCGCAGTCACCGGCGGACACTGCCGGCCGCGCCGCAACGTGGGCCGCAGGTTCGGGCGAGGCGCGCAGCCGCTCAGCGATGTAGTTCACCGGGAACTCTCCTCTGCCCCGATAACCCCGGGGCGGTGCCGACGGACCACCACGGAAGCAGCAGGGCGGGTTGTCCAGTCACCATGACGCCTTCGAGGCATGCCATGCGTCGAGGACGGCGACGCTGCCGGGACACAGCCAGAACTGGAAGGAAGACAGCGGAATCACCGCCGCGTTAGCGCGTCATTCCGGTCGGGCCGCCGGTCGTTCTCGATATGAGTATTGACATCGGCTCTTCTTCCATGATGACCCCTTTCCCCCTTCCGTGACGACCGCGCGTCGGGAGGGAGGAGGAACGCATTACCTGCGGCGTGCTGTACCGCCGGCCTGGCCGGTGCCCCTGTGCCGGACGCAAGGAGTGCCGCCGTTCCGGCAGGCTCTGCATGACGGGCGCTGCCCACAGAACGCGCACCGTGGAATCTTCAACGGCCTGCGCGGTCCTCCTGCGCGACGCCCATCGACAGTCCTGACCCGCATACGCCTGCAGGGCCGTTTGGACTCATGGAGTGACACGCGTCGATCAATTAATCGAACATCTGATCTAATGTGGTGATGGAGTCCATCACTTTCCCCCACGAACTGGTGCAAGCTCAGCGCGACTGGAACTCCACGTACCAAGCGCTCGCCGCGCCCTGCCTGCGCGACCGCACTGTGCTGCGCCGTCGCCTGCTGCACCTGTCCGCCCGGATCCAGTGGCATCCCTTCTGGGCATCCGGTCCCGGCCGGAGCACCGCAGCCCGGGTGGAACTCCGCCGCCAGGCCCGTACGGGCAGTCGAACAGTGGCGCGAGCGGGACTTCCGACACATGCCCCAGGCCAATCCAGATCCTGGCCGTAGTCCGGGCATCGTGCGGCTCGGACGGCGCCCCTCGATCCCGCCGCACACATGTGAACAAGGCGAAGTCGGCTCCCGCTCGGCTCGTGCCGACTTGCGGTGCGCGAGCGCGGTCGTGGTGAGCACGAGGAACGTGCGGCAGTCGGGTGGAGCCACCGTTTCCTCCGTTTCCTCCGTGAAGCCAGCGCGACTAACGCTGCGCTTGCCGTCCTGAGGTGCGTCGAACGTCGAACGCAGGCATCCATCGGGGCAGACTTGTGTGGCCGGCCTCGCCCTGCTCGAAATGGTGGAAACTCTCCAAGGTCGCCTCGTCATTACTGTTCCTGACGAGGTGACCGCCCGGGTCCGCATGGTCCGAGACTTGCAGGACGCGGTGAGCACTCCGGTGGCCGCCGCGCCCCTGGACATGTCGACCGGCAAGGACAACCACTCATGACCGAACGTATCGTCAGTTCCCGCTCCCGGGGATTCCTGTTCCTCGACTCACACCCTGCCGGCTGCACCCGGCTCGTCCAGGACATGTGGCAGGCCGTCCCCGATCCGGCGCAGCAGGGTCGTCCGGACGCGGACGAGGCGCCCGTCGCGCTCGTGATCGGCTCGTCCGCCGGGTACGGGCTGGCCGCCACCATCGCAGGACTCGCCAGGGCCGGTATCCGGGGCGTCGGCGTGTCCTTCGAAAAGGCGCCCGGCCGCCGAACCGGAACGGCCGGCTGGTACCGGACTGCCGCAACGGCCGAGCTGGCCGCGAAGCACGGGCGGGACTTCGTGTTCCTCAACGGCGACGCCTTCTCCGACACCCTGAAGGACCAGGTCGCCGACCTCCTCGACGAGCGGTTCGGCGGGAAGCTCGACTACCTCGTCTACTCCGTCGCAGCCCCCCGCCGCACGGACCCCGACACCGGCGTCACGTTCGCGTCCGTGCTCAAGCCGATTGGTGAGGCGTACCGAACCAAGACCCTCGTCTTCGACGGCGACGGGGCACCCGAGGTCACGACAGTCGAGACCGGGCCGGCCGAGGGCGACGACATCGAGCAGACCGTCGCTGTCATGGGCGGCACGGACTGGGCCCGCTGGATCGACCACCTCGCCGGGCGCGATCTGTTGGCACAAGGGTTCGCCACTGTCGCCCTGTCCTACATCGGGTCGCCGCTGACCGCGTCGATCTACCGGCAGGGCACCATCGGCGCGGCCAAGGCCCACCTGGAACAGACCGCCCGGGACCTGAACGACCGGCTCGTCAAGGAAGTCGACGGCCGAGCCCTGACCTCGGTCAACGGGGCCGCCGTCACACAGTCCAGCACGGCGATTCCCGGCATCGCGCTCTATGTCGGGCTGCTGCGCGGCGTCCTCGGAGACGCCATGGTCCCGCCGATTGCCCAGCTCACCCAGCTCTGGGACCAGCTCACCGGCACCGCTCCCCTCGACGTCGACGACGAGGACCGCATTCGCCTCGACACCTGGGAGCTGACCCCCGCCGTCCAGGAGGCCGTCGCCGAACGCTGGAAGACCGCCACCACCGAGAACATCCCGGCCCTCGCCGCCCTCGACTGGTTCGCCGTCCAGGTGCAGCAGCTCTACGGCTTCGCCGTTCCCGGCATCGACTACGCCACGCCCGTCGAGACCGACGTTCCTTGGCCCCAGCGCACCATCTGACACCCAGGAGGAACGCCATGCATCCGCGGTGGTGAGTCGTTTGCAGCAGGAGTGGGGGAGCGGCCCACGGAGGTCGAAGGGGGCCGGCTCACCACCCGTGCAGGGCGACCGGGCGCTGGTCGGGACGCAGAAATGAGCGCTCGCCAAGTCACCTGCGTACGATCGCGGTTGGGCGTTTCGGCTGTCCCGCCGGCGCCGGAGAGCTGCCCCTGCTCCTGCCAGGTGCCGATACCGGGCGGCCGAGGAGATCACCCTGGTTGCGTCATCATCCTGCGCCAGGATGCTGATGCCGGAGAGATACGGGACAGCCCTTGGCGTCGCTTTCCACGGGTCCTGCGAAACTGCCCCCCGGCGAGTACTACGCAACCTTGCCCAAGCACATTGCCGGAGTCGGAGCAATCATCCGCGACGCAGCAGACCGCCCGGCGCGAGGTCGAGGAAGAGCTGGGCATCGACCTCGCGCCGGGCCGTACTGCTGGTCGTCGTCTGGGTACCGAAGCAGGCCGATGGTCGCCCGCCGCTGGTCAACCACCTCTTCGACAGCGGTCTGATGTCCCAGGACGAGGCCGAGAACCGATTCCGCCTGGACCGGGACGAGCTCGCAGAATGGCGGCTGGCAACCCCCGCCGAGTGGGACACCCTGCTCGCCCCGCACATGGCCCACCGCCTGCGCGCCTGCTCCCGCGCCCTGGCCGAGGGCAGCACCGTCTACCTGAAGCACGGCTCCGACCCCACCCGAGCCGAGAACTGACGCCGTCGCCTTGTCCCTCCCCGCACCTCACCCAGATGTGGGAAGGGCTCATCCTTGGCCCGTTGGGGCGAGCCGGTAGGTGCGTCGACATGCTCGCCTGACTGCACTAACCCGGCGCGCGCAGCGAACCTCCTATGGCAAAGCTATTGGCCATACGCGCTCCCGCCGTCCCCTCGGCGAAAGACTGAAGAAGGTTTTTTCCTGTGCGTTTGTACCGGGTAGCTCTGTGGGTCACGATTCCTATGGCCGTGCCTCTCATGGCGGCACCGGCCGGGGTGACGACGGCCGGGGCCGTCGGAAGGACGATGCCGGGAGGCCCTCTTTCGCTCTGGCGGGCCGAAGCAGTCCCGGAGCCGGTCATCAAATCCGGGCGGCCGTTCCCAGCGCTCGGAGCGACGGCAGTGGCATTTCCCCATTTCGCGCCTCGGCCCACCATCGTGTCGCGGACCCAATGGCGGGCCGATGAGACCCAGCGCGACCCCCATGCCCACTACGCGCAAGGGGTGGCGGCGGTCTTCATCCATCACACCGACACCCCCAACGACTACGCCTGCGCGGACGTCCCGCGTACCCTGCGCAATCTGTACACGGGCCAGACCCGTGACCGGCGGTGGGGAGACCTCGGCTACAACTTCCTCGTCGACAAATGCGGCACCATCTACGAAGGTCGTGCCGGCGGTGCCGACCGGCCCGTCATCGGCTCCCACACCATCGGATTCAACCAGGGCACTGCGGGGATCGCGGCGATTGGCACCTTCGGAAGAGGGACGCCAGTGCCCGCAGCCATGGAACATGCGATCGCGGCCCTCGCCGCCTGGAAACTCAGCTTGCGCGGCATCGACCCCACCAGCAAGGTGCGTCTCACGTCCACGAATGACAAGAGCCGCTACGCGAAGGGTACTTCGGCCGAATTCGACGCCATTTCCGGCCACCGCGACGGCTATGCCACCGACTGCCCGGGTGAGGCGCTTTTCGCCCGACTCCCTGCGATCCGTGCCATGGCTGCCGGCCTCCAGGGCAGATCCCCACGAGTATCTTCTGGCGCCGAGGTCCCCGCGGCCTTGCAGAGCCTCCACCGCGGCAGCCAGTGACCGTTGATCGGGACGCGGTAGACATGAAGTGTGCAGACCGCAGGCTTCGTAGGCGCTTTGACGGCCTTGTGGATCTGTGATGCACACATGCGCGGCATTCACGGACTTGTCGAAGGTGACTGCGACGTCCGCCTTGGTCGGCGACCTCTCCCTTTGATGAGGATGAGGTCGGCCTTGCGCACATTGGGCCTCTTCCAGCCTCGTGCTGAGGTGGAGAGTTGCAAGGCCGGGACGGGCCCGAATACGCCCAGTATGAGGACGCTCCTCCGCCTTGCGATGTACTGCATCTGACACCGCGCGCTGTTCCGTCAGGGATGACGGGTCAGCCCTTAGGCGGTGTTCATGACTTGTCGACGCCCCTTGCTCGTGACCCCGGCGCTGTGCAGTCGGCGTCGCAAGGGCGGCGGTGCACGTCCGCAGAATGCGGTCCACCTGCTCCGCTACTTCCAAGGCTGCGTCAAAGCGCTGCCCCCAGGCGCTTTGTCGCCCTCGCGCCCAGCTCAAGTAGGCCCTGCCGCTGCCTGCCGGAGGCGCTGAACCAGGGGACCGACCCGACGAGTCCATGGATCCGTCTTCCGGCACTGCCGCGGCGAACAGGCGCATACGGAGGATGAGGATTTCGATGTCCAGCAGATCGATCTTGATATCGCCCGCGATCACACGCCTTGGTCGAGTACACGCTCAAGGACGTCGGCAAGGTTCGTCGTGCCCCCAGCAGATGCCGATGGCACGTTCTGTCATGTGTCCAGGAGTGTCACCAGGGCTCCTCAACGAGCGACGTCCTCATATTCGTCCTCGTACTCGTCATACTCGTCCTCCTGGCTGCCCTCCTCGTCGCCCCTCTCCTCGTCCGCCTCCTCGTCCTCCTCGTACTCGTTCTCGGTGTCGTCGTCCTCCAGTCCTTCTTCGTGGCTACGGACGACCTCGCCGTCGCGGATCTCTCCGCGCCAGCCCTCGACCTCTGCGTCGCCTGCCAGCGTGACATGACGGCCGAAGTGCTTCAGGTCGAGGCGCAACCGCCTGCCCTGAGCACGCCACAGATTTCCGGTCTTCTCGAAGAGGCCCGAGGGGTAGTACTCGACCACCAGCACGATGCGCGTGAGGTTCGGTGCCAGTTCGTGGAAACTGACGGCGCCTCGCGTACTGCCCTTCGATCCGTCGGACGTCCACACGATCCGGTCGTCGGGCACCTGCTCCTGGACCGTCGCATGCCAACTGCGCGCCGAAGGCCCTACCTTCACCTTCCAGTCGGACGCGGTTTCATCGGACTGAGAGACGCTCCGGACGCCCTTGGTGAAGCTGCTGAAGTCCTCGATCTGGGTCCAGTGGTCGTAGACCGTACGCACGGGCAGTCCGACGTCGAGCGTTTCGACGATGTTCGTGACCTTGGTGTGGCCACCGCCGCCACCACCAGTGAAGGCTTCCTTGACCTTCCCGATGACCTTGTCCTTGACGCTCTTCGCCTTCGCCGAGACGAGAGCCTTGACCGGCGATTCTCCAGCAAGGATGCGGGAAAGCCCACCGCCCTCGACAGTGTCGGAGAGCTGGTCGGTCAGATCGGCGACCTTGTCGCCGGCCTTGCCGATCCATTCCTGTGCCTGGGCACTCAGGTAAGAGGCGAGTTCGTCCTTGAGCTGGTCGAGTCCCGAGCCGCGTTCTTCCTGGTCCTGCCTCTGGTGTGCAGCCACAGCCATCACCGCCCCTGCCTGGAACGCGAGGGCGTCCTGCTGGAAGTGGATCGTTTGGACGCCGTCTTCTTGGCCGCCGCCTTCTTCGCTGGAGCCCGCTTGGCCGGGGCTGTCTTCTTGGCCGCTGCCTTCCTCGCCGGGGCCGTCTTCTTGGCCGCTGCTTTCTTGGCCGGCGACTTCTTCGCGGGGGCGGTCGTCTTTGCTGAAGCTGTCTTCTTGGCCGGGGCTGCTTTCTTGGCCGCTGTTTTCTTGGCCGGCCGATGCTTCGGAGCGCGAGTCTTCTCCGCAGGCGCGGAGGGGCGTGACGTGCGCTTTCGGCCTTCACCGCGCCGACGCGCGGGCCTCGAGGGTTCCGGCTCCTCCTGCTCGGCCTCTTCTTCCTCTTCTTCAGGTTCCTCTTCTTGCTCTTCTTCTTCGCCCTCCAGCTCCTCCTCGTATGGTTCTTCTTCCTCTTCCTCGTAAGGTTCCTCTTCGTCCTGGTACCGCTCGTCCTCGTCGTACTCGTCTTCCCCCTGTGCGGTGAGTGACAGAGTGCGGTCATGCAGCGCATCGGCCAGCGACGCGAGTCTGCGGTCAGCCGCGGCCGCCACGGCCTCGCGACCCGCGCTCATGAATTCGCCCCTGACCTGGTCGGTCAGCTCGGCGAACTGGGGGTTCTCGTTCAGTTTCTGCAACCCTTGGGCGAGCATGTCCTTGGGTGTCAGACCGAACTGGCGCCCAGCCAGATAGGAGCCGACTGCGAAGGCCAGCTTGGCCTTACGCGTCCTCCCGAGGACGTATCCGCCTGCGATTGCCGCTGCCAGAGCGATCTTTGTACTTTCTTTCATGATCTTCTTCCTTCAAGTTGCAGAGGCGTGGCGGAAGGCGAGCGTCTCTCGAGAAGATCAAGCAGTCGCTCCTCCTCCCTGTCGAACTGCTCCTCGTCGATTTCGCCGCTGTCGAACGCTCGGTTCAGCGCGCGGAGCTGCGCCCGGATGACCGCCGGGTCATGCAGTACTTTGTCCGCCGCATCGACGAACCGTTCGGAGATCCAGACGACATCCCGAACCGGCGCCGGCGGAAGGAGCGCCGCCGCAGACAGAATCCCCATGTCAAGCACCTGCTGGCGCGGCATCGGAGGGAACGAAGCTGTAGCAGGGAAGAGGAACGGTCAGCCGGAGGGTCTCCCTGCCCGGCTGAACGGCAGCGAGTTGGCGGGCGCGACGCCGGAGCCCGGACGCAACCGCCTCGCAAAAGCGCACGCCTGCCTCGAATCCAAGGCGCCTGTGGACCTCCTCGCGAAGTCGGGGCACTTGTGTGTCCTCACGGACAAGATCCGCGAGCGAGTCCTCCGGCGGCATGGCCTCGAGGTTCATCTCGACCCGATCGTCGATCCTCTCCAGAGCAGCCAGGTACTCGTCCCGCCGGGCCACAGCTCCGGCCAGGACGGTGTTGTCGTCCGGCGAGACCACTCCGAAGCGCATGGGAAGTACGGGACCATGGAGGGAGAGGTCCTCCAGAAGGGCCCGATGGGCCATCAAGTCACGCCGCGGGGCACGCAGATGTGCGGGTGCCACACCGACCACCGCCGTGAGGCCGGGCTGAGTCAGCAGCCTGACCGCGGCCGCGCTGCCTCCGAGTCCGAGGCCGGCGGCGGGCGGAGGGTGCCCTGCTTTGGTGAAGGCGTACACGTACACGCCTGTGGAGTCCATCGGTCACTCTTCCTCAGCTGGGCTACGGCTTCGGGCCCGGGGCCTTTCGCCGGCGCGACGCGGGGCACGGCGGCGACGGGGCCGCGACTCTTCCGCCTCCTCTTCGGCCTCGTCGCCGATGCCCAAGGGCTCCCTGACCTTTCCGCCGATGGGCTTCGCAGCCCTCTTCGCTCCGGACTTCCCCAGGCTCTTGACCATTCCGTTCGAGCTCCACCTCGTACGTGGCAAGCAGGCTGGTCGTGTCGGGGATTCGGGCCACCTCCAGGACGTCCGCGCTGACTCGCCGACCGCCGTCGTCGGATCCGGACACGGCGGAGACTCCCTCGGCATGGTGGTCGATCAGCCTGGCCAGGCTCCGGCGCGCGTGCTGAGCAGCGTCCTCCGCGCCCCGGAGCCTGTCGGCTCCTGAGGATGCGGGTCGTGAGCTGGGGCGGGGGCGCCGTACGGGTTCCTCTGGCATGCCATGAGTCTGTGCACGACTGGTGGAAGGTGCGCGCGGGAGGTGACCGAACGGGTGGCGAGTGGCGCGTCAGTGTCAAGTGATGGGTGGGCCCAACCGCGTCAGCGGCTTCTGCAGGGCACGTGTGTCATTGGCTGCGGCGCCATCTCGGCTCCGCTGCCGCCTTCTGCTGAGTGGCCGAGGCTGAGTGATCGAACGAGGACTTTGGAGTTGATCGCGATGGTCGAGCGACCGGAGGCTGCAACGAGGTGGGGTGCCTTCACTCGCCTCACAGTGGCGAGGAGCTGCGTGAAAGGGGCATGTACGCGGTCCGTGTGCGTTACGTCTGCCCGCGACGTGTCCAGGAAAATGTACTCAAGGCAGGAACGCAACGTCAGAAGAGTCGGATCCGGCGAACCGCGTTGGGGGCGGAAAGGGCTGGTATGTGTCGCCACGTCAGGACCGTGTCGGAGCGTCCTGACCTTCGAAGATCGAATCCCCCGCCGCAGGACGGGGGCTCGCTTTCTCAGGTCACTCGTCGTCGGTGATGAGCGGGTCTTTCAGGCCGGACTTCCCAGGAATGTTCTTCCGGGTGTCATCCAATGCTTCCTTGGCCCGACCCTTGGCTTGCTCGGCTTTTCCTTCGGCTACCTTGGCGTGGTCGCCGGTCATCTTGCCCATTGCTTCCTTGGCTTTGCCCTTGATCTTGTCCTTGCTGCTACCGCTGGTCATTGCGTGCTCCTTGCGTGGATGTGCCTTTGCTCTGTCAAGCTAGGTCACGGCTGGGCGAGTCGCACGGCGGTGGGGGACCGGCGTCCGCGGTTACGCACGAGTGCCCAGCGCTTTTCATAACGGCTCCTGGCCCGGACTCGACCGTCCATGGATGCAGCAATGGCTCCAGCCCGAAAGCTGAGGCATTTCGAAGCTCTCGGCTGCGGCCAGGTCGCCGCACCCCGTCGTGTCGCTGTATCTCGAGCCGATCCGACCCTGGCGACCACTCACGGTGACGACGAACGCCGCTCAAGATGAGACCACGGAACGCGCGGCGCGGGCCGGGGGCTGCCTCACTCGGCGAGACGGAGGGCAGTGATGCGCAGCCCTGCTGCCGTCCGTTTCCGTGTGCCGTAGCGCCTGATGCAGGGGCTGCCCGGTAACCCCTGGTGGGTCAGCGCGCGGCGTCGATCCGTGCATTGCAAGGCGGAGGGGCGTCCTCGTACGGGGCGTGTTCGGGCGTTCGACAACCCGGCGAGGTGCCGTACCTGTCGTCGTGCGCCTGCCGGGGATTACGGGACCTCAGTCCGGGGGCCACCGGTGCGCGGGGCTGCCTTGCCACTCCACCCACCGAGGATCGTCAAGCACTTCTTCCGGGTCGGACAGGCCGGCGCCCTCAAGGAACGCGACCAGATCGCGATCGGAGTGTGCCAGCCCGAGGACCTCGTCCCTACCGGTTCGATGCACACTTACTATCCGCCCGCCCGTGGGGGACGGCGTATGCACGGTGATCAACGCCGCGGTCATGCAACCAGAATGCCGCTGTTCTCCCCGCACCGCAGGTCGACATGGTCCAGGCGCCGCGATGCTCCTTGATCAAGTCGATCAAGAGGCGCTGCAGGCGAGTGCTGATCCGGGCTTCTCGGCCGTTGGGTTCTGGGCCTGTACGCACGCTCCGTCGAAGGTGCGCTGACCACCACTGCGGCCCAAGTCGTCGTCGACCCCCACAGCCGCCGCATCGCCTACAGCAGTGCCGGCCATCTCCCGCCGGTCCTGGTGCACCACGACGGCACCATCGAGCTGCTCGACCAAGCCACCGACCCACCGTTGGGAGCCCGCCCCAAACATCTCCCTGGCCCCCAGGCCGAGCTGCCCTACACTCCCGGCGATACCCTCGTGCTCTACACCGACGGCCTCGTCGAACGCCGTGGCGAGGACATCGACGCCGGCCTGCACCGCCTCACCGACGCACTCGGCCGCTATGCCCGCCTCGGCCCCGAACGCGTCGCTGACGCAGTGCTCGCCCGCCTCGGCGTCAGCGCCGGCGCCCGCGACGACATTGCCTTGATGGTCCTCCGCCTCTGAGCAGAACGATCGCGAGTGCTATTCGAAGTCAACATGCAACCACTCGCATGGGGCGGTACGAGCTCCTGCAGGGAGGCCGTCGTCGTGACCGGGTTTCGAGGGGACGACAGCAGGGCCGATCGCCCTCTGAGCCCTGCGTCTTCCGGGCTTTGCCGGTGCGTAACTACAGGTCGGGTCCGTGGGCCTCGCACACATCGATGAATCGCAGATACCCGGCCGAAAGCGGGCAGGGTGCCCAGCGCCACCCTCAGGGCCCCTCGACCTGCGGTTCGATCGGCAGACATACCTGAAAGCGAGTGTCGCCCGGCTGCGAGGAGACTCGGATGTCCCCATGATGTTTGTTGACCACGATGCGGTAGGAGATGTCCAGCCCCAGTCCAGTGCCTTCACCGACCGGTTTGGTGGTGAAGAACGGTTCGAAGATCCGAGGTCTGATGTCCGACGGAATCCCTGCGCCGGTGTCGGCCACCTCCACGAGCAGGTGGGCATCCTCCCGCCACGTCCGAATCGTCAGTGTGCCCCCTGCGGGCATGGCGTCCACGGCGTTGATGACCAGATTGGTCCATACCTGGTTGAGCTCGGCTCCGAAGGCCGAAATCGGCGGCAGTTCATGGTCGTAGTCCTTGACCACCACAACATTGGACGGGATCTTCGCTCGCAGCATGGTCAGCGTGGCATCGAGCAACGTGTGGACATCCACGGTCTGTTGTGGTGCCCGGTCCAGCTGCGCGTACTGCTTTGCCGCACCGACCAGGCCCGAGATGCGGGTCACGGCGTCATCGATCTCGCCCATCAGAAGTTCCGCATCGATGGTGTACGCCAGCCACCTCACCGTGGAGCCCAGATTGTCCTCGCCGATGGTGTCGGCCACCGAGGTCAGCCACGGCACGCCGATGTCCGCGGCGACCAGAGTCGGTGCCAGATCCCACGCCTCCGTGACCCCGTGCTCCTCGAGCCAGTCGCCGACGGCGTCCTCCGCGTCCGCCGCAGCCAGCGCGGGCAGACCGGAAGCCGCAGCTGCTTGTTGAACCGCATCGTCCTGCAGCTCCACGAGACGATGCAGCTCGGTTCCGTCCAGCCGGCCGTCAGCGATCATGGCGAGCTTGTGGCGCATACCGGCCACTCGCTCCCGCAGAGCCGCGGTGGCCCGTACAGCTGCCGCCGCCGGATTGTTCAGCTCATGCGTGAGGCCTGCCGACAGTGACGCCAGGGCCAACAGCCGCTCGCGCTCATTGACGATGGCATTGGCCGCTCGCGTACCGAAGAACAAGCCCTCCAGCAGGTGGAGTGCCATCGGGAACCATGTGCGGATCGCATACGCGAAATCGTCGGCGGGCAACACGAAGAACTCGGTGTCGGTGACAGCCCGCAGGGTGTGGGGGTACCGCTGCTCGATGCGGTCCCCGATGTACGAGCGAGTCGCCCCGCTGTACACACCGCGCTGATCGGTGCGAGTGACCTCCACATCGTCGCCGTGGAGTACCCGGCTGAGCGCGATCACCCCGCCGAGCAGCACGAAGAAACACGTGGCCGACTCGCCCTCCTTGTACACGACGCTTCCGGCAGGCCGTTGTTCTATGCGGCCGCGTTCCGCCAGCCAGCCGAGCTGCTCGTCGCTGAGCTCCTCGAACAGGAACAGAGTCCGCAACTGCTCAGGTGACAAGTGTGCTGAGGTGGTCACTGCGCCTCCAGATAGCGGTGCACCAGCGCGACGGCCATGGCTCCCTCGCCGACGGCCGATGCGACACGTTTGACCGAGGAGGAACGCACATCTCCCGCAGCGAAGACACCGGGGACGCTCGACTCCAAGTGGTACGGATCTCTCGGCAACCGCCACCCGGGCGGACGCTTTCCTTCGGTCACCAGGTCGGGTCCGGTCACCACGAATCCGCGCGCATCGCGGGTGACCACCCCCGACAACCACTCCGTATGCGGCTCGGCCCCGATGAAGACGAACAGCCACGACGCGTCAATGGTGCGCACGGCACCGGACCGGCTCTCGCGGAGGGTCAGCTGCTGCAGGTGCCCTTCGCCCGCACCGCCGAGCACCTCGGTCCACGGGTGGATCTCGATGTTGGCGATGCCGTTGATCTGGTCGACCAGATAGCTGGACATCGAACGGGTCAGATCACCCTGGCGGATGAGGACGTGAACACGCCGTGCGTAGCGTGAGAAATACACCGCCGCCTGACCTGCGGAGTTGGCACCGCCGACGATGTATACATCCTCCCCGGAGCAGCTGGGCGCCTCGGTGACGGCAGACCCGTAGAAGACGCCCGCCCCCGTGAATTCCTGCAGGCCGGTGGCGGCCAGGCGCCGATAGGACACCCCGGTGGCCAGGACCACGGTGTGCGCGGCAATGGCGCTCTCCGGGCCCAGATGCAGCACCCGGCCCGATCCCGCCACCTCCAGTGCGACAGCACGCTGCGCGCTGAGAATCTCCGCCCCGAACTTCAGCGCCTGGCGGCGCGCTCGCTCGGTCAGCTGGGAACCGGAGACGCCGTCGGGAAAGCCGAGGTAGTTCTCGATACGGCTGCTCTGGCCGGCCTGCCCGCCGGTCGCCTGCTGTTCGACCAGGACCGTACGCAGTCCCTCCGAGGCCCCGTAGACGGCAGCTCCCAGACCGGCAGGCCCCCCACCTACCACTACCAGGTCGTAGAAATCCGAGGCCGGAACGGTGCTGAGTCCGACGTGCGCGGCGAGCTCTCGCTCGGTGGGAGAAACCAGAGGTTTTCCGTCCGGGGTGATGACCAGCGGTACGTCGGCCGCGGACAGCCCTGCGGCTGCCAGTAGGCGCTCCCCCTCCGGCTCGTCGGACAGCAGCCAGCGATAGGGCACGAGGTTACGGGTGAGGAAGTCGCGGACGGCGAAGGAGGGTGCGGACCAACGGTGCCCGACCACGCGGGTCTCCGTGTCTCCCGGATCCGGTGTGGCGTGCCAGAGGTCCAGCAGAGTGTCGATCACTGGATAGAGGTGCTGTTCCGGCGGGCTCCAGGGCTTGAGGAGGTAGTGGTCGAGGTCCACGACGTTGATGGCGTCGATGGCCGCTTCCGTGTCCGAGTAGGCGGTCAGCAGCACACGACGGGCGAGCGGAAAGAGATCCATGGCTTCCTCGAGGAACTCGATACCGTTCATCTGAGGCATGCGGTAGTCGGCGAGCATGAGCGCGAGCTGATCGCCACGGAGCTTGAGTTCACGCAGTGCTTCGAGGGCATCGTGGCCGGAGAGCGCGCGCACGATGCGGTAGCGATCGCCGTACTGTCGCCGGATGTCGCGGGCGACCGCCCGGGAGACTGCCGGGTCGTCGTCGACAGTCAGGATCGTCGGGTTCGCCATGGCTCCATCATTCCCGCAAAGACCGGGAAATGACGGCCGTCCGTCGGTGTGGTGTCAGTGGCATCCGTGGGCCGCGGAGGGCCGTCGCTGCGTCTGGCAGGCCGGGAGCGGCGGCAGCGGTTCGCGCTGGGACCGTTCGGCGGTGCTGGTGTCGCAGTGGCAGGGGCTGCGGTGGCAGCGGGGACGCGTGGGTGACCACGGGGTTGCCCGCTATGTGTTCGAGGAGTCCGTACAGGCCGAGGATGCGCCGCCCTGACTTCCAGGCGTGTCAGGATTCCGACAGGAGCGGATCCGGGATGTCGGATCCGTGCATCGGTTGTGCGGTCCAGATGCACTTGCCGGTCGCGGTGTAGCGAGTGCCCCACTGCTGGGAGAGCGCGGCGACAAGCTGCAGTCCCCGGCCGCCTTCGTCCGTCTCGGACGCGTGGCGGATCCTGGGCATGGTCAGACTGCCGTCGGAGACCTCGCAGACCAGCTCGGCGCCGCGCAGCAGCCGCAGGTGCAGTGGTCCCCTTCCGTGGCGTACGACGTTTCCGACCAGCTCGCTGGCGAGCAGCTCCGTGGTCATCGCCATGTCGTCCAAACCCCACGTGGACAGCTGCTCCCGGACGTGCCTGCGGGCCAGGCCCGCTGCCCGGGGGTCCTCCGGGAGTGGCCAGGAGGCCATCCGGTCGGAGCTGAGCGCGTGCACACGGGCGACCAGGAGGGCTGCGTCGTCGCTGGTGTGCTGTCCGGCGGGGAGCAAGCCGGCGATGAGGGTTTCGCAGAGCCGGTCCAGGTCTTCGCTGTCGCTGGTGCGCAGGAGGTTCGCCAGCTCGGTCATGCCCTGATCGATCTCGCGCTCGGGCGCTTCGACCAGGCCGTTGGTGTACAGCACGAGGAGGCTTCCCGGGGGCATCGTCAGCTCCACGGTCTCGAACGGGGGCTCTGCCGAGCCCAGGGGCGGATCCGGGGTTGGACGAGGGAAATGCACGGTGCCGTCGGGGTGGAGCACTGCCGGTGGTGGGTGGCCGGCGCGGGTGAGGGAGCACGTTCCGGTGGTGGAGTCGTACAGGGCATACAAACAAGTGGCGTACGAGTTCTTCCCGAGGCCGCTGACGATGTCGTTGAGGTGGCTCATGATCTCGTCGGGTGGCAGTTCGAAACCGGCCAGGGTGTGGACGGCCGTGCGCAGCCGTCCCATCGTGACGGCCTCGGAGAGGCCGTGGCCCACCACGTCGCCGACGACGAGCGCGACCCGTCCGGCGGGGAGCGGGATGACGTCGTACCAGTCGCCGCCGACGTCCATGCCCTGCCCGGCGGGCAGGTAGCGGGCGGCGGTGGTGCACGCCGGCAGGTCGGGCAGCCTCTGGGGGAGCAGGGCGCGCTGCAGCTCCTGGGACCGGGTGTGCTCGGCGTCGTACAGCCGCGCGCGTTCCAGGGCCTGCGCGACGAGGGCACTGATGGCTGTGAGCAAGGTGCGCTCTTCGTCTGCCAGGCGGCGCGGCCGGTCGAACGCGATCACGCAGATACCGAAGGTGTGCCCGGAGGCGGTCAGGGGCAGGAACGCCCAGGCCTGCTTGTCGATGTCGTGCGGGGTGTGGGCCAAACCGGGATATCGCGCCGCGAATTCCCGGGCCGAGGAGACGAACAGCGGCCCCTGAGTGGAGATCGCGTCCCAGACGGGGTCTGTGGCGACGCGCGAACGGCCGTCGACGCGTTCGAGAAAGGCGCGGGGGTAGCCGACGGCTCCTACGTTGTGGACCCGGTCGCCCTCGATGGCCTGCACGAGCAGCCCGGTGGCGCGGAACGGCGGCAGCACCCGCTGGGCCACCGCGTCGACCACGTCCCGTGAGGTGGTCGCCTTGGCGAGTGCCGCGGTCAGCTCCGTGATCCGAGAGGCACGCTCGGTGGCGGCCGTCTCGGCGGCGGCCCTCTCGCTCTCGTGCCGGCGGGTCTCGGTGACGTCGGTGAAGTACAGGGTGACCCCGTCGGGCACCGGGACGAGTCGCAGGTGGTAACAGCGTCCTGTCTCCGGCATCTGCACGTCGAAGCCCGTGGGCGTGGCCGTGGCGGCGGCCTGACGGCACCGCGCCTCCATGTCGGCGACCTGCTGTACGGCCGGCAATGTCCACAGCACGCGACCGAACAGCTCCTCGTCGGAGGAGCCCAGCATGCCCTCCGCCTCGAGGTTGACGAAGGTGATCCGCCAGTCGTCGTCCGCCGAAAGGAAGCCGTCGCTCATATGGCGCAGGGCGTGGCTGAGCGAGTCACGGGCGGACCGGGACTCGTTGCTGTCCCATGCCGTCCCGATCATTCGGTAGGGCTCGCCCATGTCATCGAGCACCACCCTTGCGCGCGCCTGGGTCCAGCCGTAACTGCCGTCGGGGCGGCGCACTCGATATTCGGCTTGGAATACTCCGCGGTTGCGAATGGCCCTCTCGACGGCGGCGAGCGTCCACGGCAGGTCGTCGGGGTGGACCACCTTCATCCAGCTCTCGACCTGGGGCGTGAAGTCGGCGGGCTCGGCGCCGTAGACGGCCATGGCCGCAGCGTCCCAGGACAGTTCGCCGGTGCGGATGTTCCACTCCCAGGTGCCTACCTGGACGGCCCTGAGCGCCTGCCGCAGGAAGGTGCCGCTCGGCTCCCCCCGGGCCGGGCGCGTCGGTGGCGGGGCCTGGATCATCCGCTCCTTCGCCCAGGTGGCCACCGCTGTGAGGAAATCCCACTGTTTCCTCGTGGGCTCTCCTGACGCACCTGCCACGACGGTGAGCGCGCCGACGATGCGCTCCCTGCCGAACACCGGTACGGCTGCCAGGCCCGTCCCGGGCCAGCCATCGGTCGACGTGGGCGGGGCGACGCCCGAGGGGCCATGGAGCGTCCACACGCCGGTACCCTGGCGCACCGCGTGGGCCGGAGCCGCAGTGTCCTCCTGGTCGAGGATCTCCCACGGCCGGACGAGGCCCGGAGGCAGTCCGGCCACTGACACCAGACGTAGTGCCGACATCGGACCACGCAGGTGCACCGTCCCGCCCAGGCCGTCCAGCTCGGCGACGGCGTGCTGAAGGGCGAGCCGCAGCACCTCGCCCTCGGTGACGCCCCTTTCCACACTGTTAAGCAGGTCCAACCGGGCATTCATGGACTAACTGTATATTTCAGTCACCAGATAGGCCTGAAACCGAGGCCGTCCGTGCCCGGCGCCGTCTCGCTCGACCGCTCCACGGGCCTTGCCGGCCCGGAACGCCCGAGGGCCGCGCGCCACGGCGGTGAACCGCTCTACCATGCGCTGGGCTTCGTCTGCCCCTGCTCCATGTCCTGCTGCTCGTCGGCGCGGGATACAGCACGGTTCAGCCCGGCGGGGAGGCGACCTGGAGCGACCGCGGCAGGTCCGGGCGCTGCGCCTCCGTCCTGCTGGAGGCTGTTGCTGCGGCCGGTCGACACTCCGCGCGGGCAGCCGGGGCGGAGTGTCATCGGCCCGTCGGACGCACCCAACGCCGCTCGGACAGGGATGGGACAACCCCCGATCCTGGCCTGCCCGTTGAAGCGCAGCGCCTTCCGGACAGGCGTCTGCCCGCAAAGCGCCACGGGAGTGGTCCCGCGTTCGGTCCTACGTCCCGTTCCGCACCTGTTCAGCTCCTGGCGCATGCACCGGCGCGGCCCCTAGCACCAGCACCGCGAGGTCGTCCTCGACCGGCCCCGTGTCGAAGTCGTGCACCGCCTGCCGCACACGTTCCGCGACGGCCGTGGCGCCCAGCCCCACGCACTGGCGCAGCACCTCGGAAAGTCCGTCGTCATCATCCAACTGCCGGTTCCCGCTGCGGCGTTCGGTCACGCCATCGGTCACGCACAGCAGCGTCTCACCCGGTGCGAGGTCGAAGGAGTTGGCATGGAACGTCGCCCCCTCGTCGATTCCGAGCAGCATCTGCGGGACCGACATCGCCGCCACCGAGCCGTCGGCGGACAGTCGCAGGGGAAGAGGGTGCCCGGCGCAGGCGATCTTGCAATGCGCGCCGCCCGCCACGGGGTCGGGCTCCAGCTCCCCGTAGAGCAGGCTCAGGAACTGGGGACGGGCCTGCTCGCCGCCGAGCGCTGCGGCCTCGGCGCTCTCCTCCGCCATCGCGCAGTTCAGCCTGTCGAGCACCGACTCGACGCCGTGGCCCTCGCGTGCCAGCATCCGTACCAGGTGCCGTGCCAGGCCGGTGACGGACATCGCCTCCGGGTCGTGGCCGCACACGTCGCCGAGCAGGAAGCCCCAGCGGTGGCCTCCCAGCGGGAACAGGTCGTAGAAATCGCCGCCGACGGTCTGGCCGTGACCGCGCGGCTCGTAGACGATCGCCGTGTCCATGCCTGGGATGCTGGCGAGGGAAGCGGGCAGCTGCCTGCGCTGGAGTGCTCGGCTGATGGTCGTCTGCTCGGTGTACTGGCGGGCTGTGGCCACCGCCTGGGCGACACGCCGTGCCAGATCTTCTGCGAGTCGCACGACTCCGTCGGTCATCTGCAGCAGTCCCGCCCGGCCGAGCAGCAGCACGCCATGGCAGTGACCGCCCGTGACGAGGGGGAAGGCGATTGCGGAGCCGCCCGTGTTCGCGCTCTCCGGCCAGGGCCAGGGGATACCCGTCGTGGCGAGCCTGGCGGGCGGCGGGTCCTTCTCCAGCACATGGCGCAGCGCGTCGATGCACCGTTCGTCCGCATGCCAGACGCGGGAGAGCCGCAGGCCGCCGTTCTCGGTGCTGAGCCACACGCCGCACCAGTCGGCAAGCCTGGGCACGAGCAGCTGCCCTGCGAGGGCGGCGACCATGTCCTGGTCGAGCTGGCCGGCGAGGAGCTCGCTTGCCTCGGCAAGGAACGAAGGCCCTCCGCGGTCGACCCACTCGGCGGTGTCGTCGCGACGGCCGTGCGGCGGGGCGGTCGCGAGACTGTCCGTGGTGCGCGGTTCCCCCTCGCTGGCGCCGTCGACGGGGCTGTCGGCCGGTTCGGGTTCCTCGGCCGTGGTCTGCAACCGGAACCACACCGTCTTCTGAGTGCGCCGGTACGTCACGCCCCACGACTCTGCCCGCGCGCGGACGAGCTGGAGGCCGCGACCGTACCCCGCGCCCACGGCTTCCTTGCTGCCGAGCACGGTGCAGGAAGGGTGGCGGTCCGCCACCTCGATGACGAGGTCGACAGGTCCGTCCGCGTCGAAGGGGCCGTTCACGTCGAGGAGGGACGCCGCGCGTGAGCCGTGCCCTGCCTCGAGGCGGCAGACGACCTCGACGGTGGTACCGGCGTGCATGACGGCGTTGGTGACCAGTTCGCTGACCAGGAGCATGGCGTCGTCGACGAACCGGTCGGTGATCTTCGGTGAGCCAGGAACCGCAGGATCGGTCCATTCGCCGAGCGCCGCGCGCACAAAGGTGCGCGCGGCGGATGCCGTGCAGTCGTCGGCAGGCAGAGTCGTCCGCGAGACGAACTCGCGGTGGGAGGGCAACGGCGCTTCGGGCGACTCCTTGGAGTTTCCGACGACTGACCGAATCATGTAACGTATTTTACGACAAAGTGCCCATATGCCCCGAGCCTGAGGGTGAGCTGCCATGGCACTCGACCCGCCCTCCGATGCCGTCTCCCCCGCCCCTCATTCCGCGGAATCCCCCGATTCCCCGGAACGCGTGGCCCGGCCGGGCTCCACCCCGGACGGGCAGTGGGTGCGCACGGCTGAACTGCGTCCACTTCTCGCAGCGTTGAATTCGTTGTGCGATGGCGACTTCACCGTACGTGTGCAGGGTGCAGACGAGGGTGTCCTGGCCGAGATGGCAGGGGTGTTCAATCAGGTCAGCGCGCGAAATGCCCATCTGGCCGCGGAGCTCCAGCGAGTGCGCCGCGAGGTCGTGCGGCAGGGCAGACTGGACGAGCGGATCGCGGCGAGCCCCGGGCAAGGGGCATGGGCGACGAGCGTGGACGCGGCGAACCAGCTCGTGGAGGCACTGGTGGCCCCGGTGGCGAAAGCGACACGGGTGCTGGATGCGGTTGCTGCCGGTGATCTGACGCAGCGGGTGGACATGCACGACGGCAACCGTCAACTCCGCGGTGACCTACGGCGTCTGGGACTCGTGGTGAACCGGATGGTCGACCAGCTGTCTCTGTTCACGGGCGAGGTCACGCGTGTCGCACGGGAGGTCGGGACAGAAGGGCGGCTCGGCGGACGGGCCAAGGTGCAGGGCCTGTCGGGCGACTGGCGTTACGTCACCGAGGCCGTCAACACCATGGCGGCGCGGCTGACGGCGCAGGTGCGCGACATCGCCGTGGTGACGACGGCGGTGGCGCGCGGCGACTTGACCCAGCAGGTGACGGTCGAGGCGACCGGCGAGCTGTTGGAACTGAAGCTCACCGTGAACACCATGGTGGACCAGCTTCGGGCGTTCGCGGACGAGGTGACACGGGTCGCCCGCGAGGTCGGCACGGAAGGGCAGTTGGGCGGACGTGCTCAGGTGCCCGGGGTCTCCGGGGTGTGGAAGGACCTCACCGACAACGTCAACCTCATGGCCTCGAACCTCACCTCGCAGGTCCGCAACATCGCCCAGGTGACCACCGCCGTCGCCAACGGCGATCTCAGCCAGAAGATCACCGTGGACGCGCGGGGCGAAATCCTCCAGCTCAAAAGCACCGTGAACACGATGGTCGACCAACTGTTGGCGTTCGCGGACGAGGTGACGCGAGTCGCCCGCGAGGTCGGCACCGAGGGGCGCCTGGGCGGGCGGGCTCAGGTCCGCGGGGTCTCCGGGGTGTGGAAGGACCTCACCGACAACGTCAACTTCATGGCGGACAACCTGACCTCGCAGGTCCGCAACATCGCCCAGGTGGCCACCGCCGTCGCGCAGGGCGATCTCGGCAAGACGATCACGGTGGAGGCAAAGGGCGAGATCCTGGAGCTGAAGTCGACGATCAACACGATGGTCGACCAGCTCTCGGCGTTCGCGGATGAGGTGACTCGGGTCGCCCGCGAGGTCGGCACCGAGGGGAACCTGGGCGGACGGGCGCAGGTCCGAGGCGTTTCCGGTGTCTGGAAGGACCTTACCGACAACGTCAACTTCATGGCGGACAACCTCACCTCGCAGGTCCGCAACATCGCCCAGGTGGCCACGGCCGTCGCCAACGGCGACCTGTCGAAGAAGATCGACGTGGACGCGCGCGGTGAGATCCTGGAGCTGAAGACCACCATCAACACGATGGTCGACACGCTCTCCTCGTTCTCCTCCGAGGTGACACGGGTCGCCCGCGAGGTCGGCAGCGAGGGACAGTTGGGTGGCCAGGCCCGCGTCGAGGGCGTCTATGGAACGTGGAAGCGGCTCACCACCAGCGTCAATGAGCTCGCTTCGAACCTCACCACCCAGGTCCGCGCGATCGCCGAGGTCGCCAGCGCCGTCACCCAGGGCGACATGTCCCGTGCCATCTCGGTCGAGGCACAGGGCGAGGTCGCCGAGCTGAAGAACAACGTCAACCTCATGGTGGCCAATCTCCGCGAGACCACCCGCGCCAAGGACTGGCTGGAATCCAACCTCACTCGCATCGCCGGCCTCATGCAGGGCCACCGAGACCTCGTCGAGGTCGCCGACCTGATCCTGCGCGAGCTGACGCCATTGGTGAACGCACAGTTCGGAGCGTTCTTCCTGACCGAGGCCGCGGCCAAGCCGAGGGAGGGGCTTCAGTTCATCGCCGGCTACGGCACCGATGCGGCCAGGGGGAGCGGCCCGTTGCCCGAGTCCGGGACGCCTGGCCGCGGGCTGATCACCCAGGCCGCTCTGGAGAAGAAGCGCATCCTCATCGCCGATGTCCCACCGGACTACATCACCATCAACTCCGGGCTCGGCGCCGCACTTCCCGCGAGCGTCGTCATCCTGCCGATCCTCTTCGAGGACCAGGTGCTCGGAGTGATCGAGCTGGCCTCGTTCAGCAAGTTCAGTGACGTACACCTGGCCTTCATCGACCAGTTCGTCACCACCATCGGCGTCTCCATCAATACCATCATCGCCAACTCCCGTACGGAGTCCCTGCTCTCGGAGTCTCAGCGCCTCACCAGCGAGCTGCGCAAGCGGTCGGACGAGCTCCAGCGGTCCAACGCGGCGCTGGAGGAGAAAGCAGCCCTGCTCGCCACGTCCTCGCAGTACAAGTCCGAGTTTCTGGCGAACATGTCGCACGAGCTGCGCACCCCGCTCAACTCGCTGCTGATCCTGGCCGGCCTGCTTGCCGACAACCCGGATGGCACGCTGTCCGAGCAGGAGGTGCAATTCGCGGCCACCATCCACCGCTCGGGCTCGGATCTGCTGCAGCTGATCAACGACATCCTCGACCTGTCGAAGATCGAGGCAGGCCGGATGGATGTCCGCCCGAGGACATTGCCCCTGGTCAAGCTGCTGGACTACGTGCAGGCCACGTTCCGCCCGCTGACCCTCGACCGCGGGCTCGCCTTCGACGTCACAGTCGGCGAGAACGTGCCGAGCGAGCTGGTCTCGGACGAGCAGCGCCTCCAGCAGATCCTGCGTAATCTGCTGTCCAACGCCGTGAAGTTCACCTCCTCCGGCGGCGTGGAGCTGCGCGTCGAGTGCGTGCCGGGAACGAAGTTCGAGGACCGGTCGCTGCGGAATGCCGAGACCGTCATCGCGTTCTCGGTCAAGGACACCGGCACCGGCATACCGCCCGAGAAATTGTCGGTGATCTTCGATGCGTTCCAGCAGACCGACGGCACCACCAGTCGCAAGTACGGAGGGACCGGGCTCGGGCTGTCCATCAGCCGCGAGATCGCCGCGCTGCTCGGCGGCCGGATCGTCGCCGAGAGCGAACTGGGCGTCGGATCCTGCTTCACTCTCTACGTCCCGTCGCGCTACCCCGGCGTCTTCCCGGAGCCCGACGCGGTGGCTGCGCCGGCCGCCCCCGCTGCGCTCCCTGGACAGGCCGAACCGTCGCCCGACGCTGCCGACTACGCGCCGAGCGGCGTCTTCGGGAACGCGGACAGCCTGATCGGCAGGGGAACCCCCGGGGCCGCCGACGGGCGAGACGACACCTGGCCGGAGACGACGCGGCTCAGGGAGTGGCTGAGCGGGCGCCCCGGCCGCGTGCTGACAGGGCGCCGCATCCTGATCGTCGACGACGACATCCGGAACGTCTTCGCGCTCACGCATATGCTGGGCCGCGTCGGCATCACCGTGAAGTACGCCGAGAACGGCCGCGAAGGCATCGAGGTCCTCGAGCGGTCTCCTGACGTGTCGCTGGTCCTGATGGACATCATGATGCCCGAAATGGACGGATATGAGACGATCCGGACCATCCGGCGCACGCCGCGTCTTGCCGGGCTGCCCATCGTCGCGCTCACGGCCAAGGCCATGCCGGGCGACCGCGAGAAGGCGATCGAAAGCGGCGCCTCCGACTACGTCCCCAAGCCCGTGGATGTGGACCGCCTGCTGACGGTCATCTGTGACCTGCTCGACCCGCAAGGCGCCCCTCCGGCATCGGAGGCAGGAGCCGGTGGAGAGTCGCATCCAGCACGAGAAGACGGCACGGACCCTCCGAGGCGGCAGATATGACCATCAACACTCCGGAGAAGGCCAGCATCCTGATCGTCGACGACATGGAGGAGAACCTGGTTGCGCTGGAGGCTGTACTCGGCTCGCTCGACCAGCAGCTGGTACGCGCCCACTCCGGAGAGGAGGCCCTCAAGGCGATGCTGCGCCAGGAGTTCGCGGTCGTGCTGCTCGATGTCCTGATGCCCGGCATGGACGGTTTCGAGACCGCCGCCAACATCAAGCGTCTGGACCAGACCAAGGACGTGCCCATCATCTTTCTGACCGGGACCGAGGCGGACACGGACTACCTCTACCGGGGATACGCGATCGGCGCCGCCGACTTCCTGACCAAACCCTTCGACCCTTGGCTGCTTCGCACGAAGGTCAACGTCTTCCTGGATCTGTACCGCAAGAACCGTCAGCTCGCCGCACAGGCCGAGCAACTGCGCCGTCTGCTGGTCGGGGCGCCGACTCCTGCCACGCCGGTAGGTCCGGCGGGATCGGTAGAACCCGTGGGGGGTGCCCGGGACGGGCTGTCGCGGGCACGGGACGCAGGCGCGGGTGCCAGCGGGGGCAGTGGCCGGCAGCTGGCGGAGATCACCGAACGGCTCGCCCAGATCGAGTTGCAACTACGGGACGCCGAAGGCGCCGAGGCAGTCGGCCTCGCCGACCGCATCGCCGACCTCGAACGTACCGTCCGCAGCCTGCGCGTGGGCCGGGACGCCTACTGAGGGCTGTCCCGTAACCCCTGGCGGAACAGCGCGCGGCGTCGGATGCGGCGCAACGCACGGCGGAGGGGCGTCCTCATATCAGATGCATTCGGGCGTTCCGGCAACGCAGCGAGGTGCCGTGGCTGCCGTCGTGCGCCCGCCGGGGGCTACGGGACGGCCCTTGGTGTGCGATCGCGGGGCGGCCGGAAGTCCTTATGTCGGCGCAGCTTGTGAGTCGGACGGATCTGAGTCGTCGGCGACTGGGGTCATCCCTGGGAGGTCTGGGACGCCAGGGGCGCCAGTTCTCGCCCTGGCCTTGGACGCAAGCTTCCGGGCTCGCCCAACGTAAGTACCGGTGGGGCCCGGGGTGACGGTCGTTCAGGGTGTCGGAGCGGTGGGGGTGCTGGGTGGTGAGGGCGGCGGGTGTGCTGAGTGATGGTTGTTCAGGGTGGTGGTGGGGGTGTGGTTTTTGGCTGTTGTGGGGGGTGGTGGGTTGGGGCGGGGTGCTGCCGAGAGGGTGAGGGGGTGGGGGGAAGTCGCCCGGAAGGGCTAATCGAGTGCCAGAGAGGCCTACTGTCCTATTATTTGATGGTTCGTCAGGTTATTTACGAGTGTGTGGAGAGTGGGGTGCGTACACCCGGTCGGCCCTGTGATGTCGCATCGTGCATCTGTCCCGATATGACAGGTAATGAGGTGGTCAGTACGTTCGTCTCAGGTCGGCTGCCCAGCCGGCGTCTCTGAGACAGGAAGAAGTGACATGACCACGCGCACAGTCGCTGTAACCGCTGCCGTAGCAGGCGCAGCGGTTCTGGCTACGACCGGCATTACGTATGCCTCGGCTTCCGGGTCCGCTCCGGCTGCCCCGGCGGTTCAGCAGGCTGCTTCGGCTGTTGCTCCGCTGGGTGGTGACGGCGGGAACGGAAACGCGAACGGGACTGGGAAGGGGAACGAGGGCAAGGGGAACGAGGGCGGCTACGGCGGTGGCGGCTACGGTGGTGGCAACGAGCGTGGTGGTTTCCGCTACAAGGAGGAGGGTCGGATCTTCATCAACGAGCGGTCGTACTCGGCTCGTGGTGAGGACGGCTGCATCACGGTGGTGAGCGGTCTGGGTGCCCGGAGCTTCAACGTCCGTAACGACAGTCGCCGGACTGTTGAGTTCTTCCGCGGGGCGACCTGCGACAACGGTTCCCCGGTTGCGACCGTCGGTCCCTGGAGCACCAGCAACGGTGTCTTCACCCGTCAGCACATCCGTGGCGGCGTGTTCGTCAAAAACGGTGTCGTCGGCAGCTTCCGGGTGGTCCGGGACCACTACGACAGGGAGTGGTGAGGGGCCACCTCCACAGCTGGTAGAGCAGGGTCTGCATGACATGGAAACCCCGGCCCGTCGGAATCGGGCCGGGGTTTCCGGCATGGGGGCACACGGCTGCGGGTGCCTGGCCGGGGTGGGCGTGTGTGGCGTACACGCGGTTTCCTGCACATCGGCCCGGCCATACTAAGGGGTGCCCCGCTGTCCCCGGGGGCGCACGGTGACGACGGCAGCACCCTTGCTGCGCTGTCGGAACGCTCGAATGCGCCTGGTGTGGGGATGCCCTTGCGTTTTGTGACGCACCGCGCCCGGTACGGCGGGCTGATCGGTGGGGACGGCGGGGTCGCACCGCTCGTCGCTCCACGCGCTCACCGTGCGGGCCGTGTCGGCGAACGCCGGGAGAGGATCCGGGCCGGGGTGGGGGCAGGGGTGCCAGGCCGGCGGCCAGAGCGGCCAGCACGCTGAGGACACGGCCCGTGGAGCCACCGGCCGCGAGACACGCTTACGGCCTCCAGCCGGAACCGCTTACGCTGCAGATCCTTGACGCTGTCGGCGTGCACTCGTGCACTCGTACGCCGACCTCCGGACGCGGCGGCAACCGGGATACCTGGGCTCCGGTTTCGGGGCCGAGACCAGCGCCTCGTCCGGAACCACCTCATCGCGGCCGTTGAGGACGGCCGCTTGTTGGCGCCGGCACAGTGTGGTCACACCGATGGAGGGACTCGATGAGAGTGTCCAGCACGCCGCAGACGAGTAAGACCATCAGCAACCCCGTGGTCCCCGGGTTCCACCCCGACCCGAGCATTTGCCGGGTGGGCGCGGACTACTATCTCGCGTGCTCCAGCTTCGAGTACTTCCCCGGCGTGCCCGTATTCCACAGCCGGGACCTGGTCCACTGGACGCAGATCGGCAACGCCTTGGAACGGCCTGACCAACTGCGTCTGTCGCCCGACGCCTCCTCCTCCGGCGGGATCTACGCGCCCACACTGCGCCATCACGACGGCCGTTTCTGGCTGATCACCACGAACGTGCACGACGGCGGCAACCTGCTGTTCACCGCCACCGATCCGGCCGGCCCCTGGTCCGACCCGATCCGGGTGCCGGGGGTACCGGGCATCGACCCCGATCTCGCCTGGGACGACGACGACAACTGCTGGTGCACCTATGCCGGAGTCGGACAGATTCGCATCGATCCGCACACCGGGGAATCGTTCGGTCCACCGCGCCGCCTCTGGTCCGGCACCGTCGATGCCAAAGCTCCGGAAGCACCGCATCTGTACCGGATCGACGACTACTGGTACTTGCTCATCGCCGAAGGCGGCACCGAGCGGGGCCATGGTGTTTCGATCGCTCGTGGCCGCACACCCACCGGCCCGTTCGAGCCGTGCCCGGCCAACCCGATTCTGACGCACCGCGGAACCGATCACCCCATTCAGAACACCGGTCACGCGGACCTGGTGCAGGCACCCGACGGTTCGTGGTGGATGGTGCTGCTCGGGGTGCGACCGCGCGGTGGCACCCCGGGCTGGCACGTACTCGGTCGCGAGACGTTCCTGGCCGCGGTGAGCTGGGCCGACGGCTGGCCGGTCGTCGGCGACCTGTTGCCCGTGATGCCCGCGCCCCCGTGGCCGCTTCAGCCGGGCGTCGTCGCGCCGGTCCGGGACGACTTCGACCTCAGCGAGCTGGCTCCGTGCTGGATCTCGCCGCGCCGGCGCCCTGCGGAGAGCTGCACCACGAAGGAACGGTCCGGCTGGCTGACGCTGCACGCCCGTGGGAGCTCACTCGACGATCTCGATGTGACGTTCGTCGGCCGGCGCCAACAGCACCTGTCCTGCCGGGTACGCGCGTTGGTCGACCCGGCGGAAGGGCGCGGTGGCCTGGCCGTCCGCCTCGACGAGCAGCACCACTACGATATCGAGGCGGCGTTCGGCAAGGTACAGGTGCTCGCCCGCATCGGTCCCCTGCACACAGTGGTGGCGTCTCAGCAGACACCCGCCGGGCCCCTGGTTCTCAGAATCGAGGTGGCCGTTACGCAGGCCGTGGGCGACGCGCGTACCGGCCCGGACACCCTCTCCATCGGCATCGAGGAACCGGACGGAACGTTCGTCGAGCTCACGACGCTCGATGGACGGTACCTGTCCACGGAGGTCGCCGGCGGTTTCACCGGCCGGGTCATGGGAATGTACGCCTCAGCCGGTACCGTCCACTTCGACTGGTTCGACTATGAGCCGCTCGATGGCTGAACGCCGTTCGTGGATCGGTGTGGACGGCAGACCCGCGGACGTCGAAGGGCGCCGAGAGGACCGCAACCGCAGCGGCAAGGCCAGCGGTTTCGTCCGCTTCCTTTCAGTACGTCCATCATGAGGAAGCTTCTCCGCCTTGTGATGCGCCGCATCCGACGCCGCGCGCAGCTCCCTTGGGGATGACGGGACAGCCCGGACTGACCGGTGTGGCGACCGGTGGCCTGAGCTCAGGAGGCTGTCGCGGCGCGCCTGCATTCCGTCCGCCGCTGCTCCAACTGGAGCGCCCCGAGCCGGCGAGCGCGAACGACAAGGGCAGTTATGGTTGCGGAATACTGCGATCGCGGAGGGGACTGTCCTGCGGTGCAGGACCCAGGTGAGTGCCAGGTCGACCATGCTCATTCCAGCTTCGCAGGCCATCGGTGCGAGGTGTTGGACCCTCCGTTGCTTCCCACCTGGAAGGCCGCGTCCGGGGCGTGCAGGGCGGGGTGCACGACGGATGAACAGTCAATGACGACATCCTGCCGGCGGGATAGGGTTCGGCTGAGAAGAATCCGCTCGGTCCACACAACCTGCACCAGGGCCGGACGCGATGGCAGCCCGAGGAGGAGCTGGATGCTGCAGGCACTGGGATTGGGTCCGGCCGAAGAGGCTGTCTACACGGCACTGCTGGCCCGCCCGACAGCCTCTGCGCAGGACCTCGCCCGGCAGACCGGACTTGAGAAGACCGAGACCACCCGCATCCTGCTCGACCTGGCGACACGTGGCCTGGTGGCGGTCGCCACCGAGGCCGGGAGCGAGGCACCTGACTCGGCCGGCTGCGGGGTCGGCCGCCAGCCCGCCCGCTACCGGCTCACACCACCCTCGGTGGCCCTGGCCCCGCTCCTTGTCGAGCAGCGCAACGCGCTGCACCGGGCCGAGACCGCGTTCTCGATGCTGACCGAGCAGTACCGCAGTACAGCTGCACACCCTGCGGGCAGCGTCGTGGAGGTGGTCGTCGGAGTGGAGCAGGTCGCACACCGGTTCCACCAACTGCAGCGCGGCGCCCAGCGGGAGTTGCTCGTCTTCCTCGTCGGCGCACCCATCGCGGTGCCGCGCGAGGAAGCCGACGTGTCGGAGAGTTCCGCGTTGGACCGCGGAGTCGATTTCCGGGTCGTGGCTGCCAAGGATTATCTCGATGGTCACGAGGTGGCGCGGGACGTGAGGGCGGCGATGGTGGCGGGTCTCGAGCTCCGCCTGGTCGACTCATTGCCGCTAAAGATGGTCGTGTCGGACCGGGAGCGTGCCATGGTGCCACTGGACATGGCGGACTCCGGGGGCGAGCCGAGCGCCATCGTGGTGCACCGCAGCGGCCTGCTGACGGCCCTGGTCCATCTCTTCGAGAAGGAATGGGCCCAGGCGCGGCCGCTGTACAAGACCACCACGGGTGTGCGTGCGGAGGCTGCAGCCGATCAGCAGCCAACCGAGGGGGAACTGGAGGTCCTCGCCCTGCTGCTGGCAGGGATCTCCGACCGGCGGGCAGCCTCCCAACTCGGCCTCTCCATACGGACCGTGGAGCGACGGACACGCCGTCTGATGGACCTTGCCGGAGCGGATTCGCGCCTGCAACTCGGGTGGCACGCCGCACGTGCGGGCTGGCTCTGACCCCTTCGTCCTCGGCCCGAGCGCCGAGGAGTCTCCGTCTGTTGCTGGTCGCGGTGCGAGGGTGTCGACAACTCCTGGCGGGTTCCTGCTTCACCGCCGACGTCGCCGTGATCCGCGTTGGAGGTGTCTACCGGCGCAGCGGCGCGCACCCACGCTGTGACCGTCGGCCCGGCGGATCATACCCCCCACCTGTCAGGCCCGAAGTCCCACCGGACCGACGAGTCAAGAGATGTGACCGTGTGACGGAATCCCGACACGCGCGAAACCCGTCACGCGCGGCATCCCTACGCAATCCGTATGTCTGCCAGGCTGCAGCCGCAACATGGCATGTTCACGGCCTCAAGTAGGGAGACTCATGCGCCCCATCATGCGTATGGCCTTGGGCGCGGCGACCGCCGCCGTCCTGGCCGTCACTGCGGTCACGCCATCCGGGGCGGCGGATACGCCGCCTGACGGTGCCTCGGGGAAGAAGCCCATCATCGGCGGCGGGACCACGGCATCGGGCGGCAAGCAGGTGACGGTCACGCTCGTCACCGGCGACAAGGTGCTGGTGACCACGGACAGGTCGGGCCACAGCTCGGCGGCCGTGCTGCCCCGCGAGGACGGCACACAGCCGCTGGTCCAGACGTATCAGATGGGCAAGGACCTTTACGTCTATCCGGAGGACGCCTCTCAGGCGATCGCCGAGGGCAAGGTCGACGAGCAGCTGTTCAACGTGACTGGGCTCATCCGCCAGGGATACGACGACACACACACCGACACGCTGCCGCTTATCGCCACCTACCGGAACAGTGTGAACGTTGCCGAGCGCGCGCCGGCGGCCCCTCGCGGGTCCGAGCGTGGCCTGAGCCTCCCAGCTGTGGACGGTGTCGCGCTCAAAGCCGACAAGGACACTGCTGCCACCTTCTGGCAGGACATCACCAACACGCGTTCACGTACTGCCTCCACGCTGAAGAAGCTGTGGCTCGACGGCAAGGTCGAGGCCACGTTGGACCGGTCCACCGCGCAGGTGCACGCGCCGGAGGCCTGGGCGGCCGGCTACGACGGCAAGGGCACCAAGGTCGCCGTGCTGGACACGGGCGTGGACGCCGAGCACCCGGACCTGGTGAGCCGGGTCGCCGCGGCCGAGAACTTCACGGACTCCAAGACCACCGACGACCGGCAGGGCCACGGCACCCACACCGCCTCCACGGTCGGCGGTTCCGGAGCAGCCAGTGACGGCCGCAAGAAGGGCGTCGCCCCCGGTGCCTCCCTGCTCATCGGCAAGGTTCTCAACGACCAGGGCTACGGCCTGGACTCCTGGATCATCGCGGGTATGCAGTGGGCCGTCGACCAGCAGGCCGATGTCGTCTCCATGAGCCTGGGCAACCCGAGGATCGGTGACTGCACCGACCCGATGGCCCAGGCCACGAAGCAGCTCTCGCAGAACAAGCACACCCTGTTCGTCATCGCCGCCGGTAACTCCGGCTCGAGCACCGAGACCGTCTCCTCGCCCGGGTGCGTGCCCAGTGTGCTGACCGTCGGTGCCGTCGATCGAGATGACACCACGGCGTGGTTCTCCAGCCGTGGTCCCGTTGCCGTCACGCACACCCTCAAGCCCGAGATCGCGGCGCCCGGCGTCGACATCTCGGCGGCGAGCGCGGGCGGCCGCGGCGTCTATGCCTACCGAACGATGTCCGGCACCTCCATGGCCACCCCGCATGTCGCGGGCGCCGCGGCCGTCGTCCGCCAGGCCCACCCGGACTGGACCGCGCAGCAGATCAAGGCCGCCCTGGTCTCCTCCGCCCGCACTGGCGGCAAGGTCGCAGAAGCCGACCAGACCGGCGGTGGGGTTCTCGACGTGTTCGGTGCGGTGAACCAGAAGGTGCTCTCCGCGCCCGCCGTCCAGGCCGGCAGCTACAACTGGCCGCAGGACGCCTCGGACCGGACCACCGTGCAGGTGCCCTTCACCAACGCCGGCGACAGCGACCTCACCCTGAGCCTGAAGGTCAGCGGTGTCCACGGCAACGACGGCAGCGATGTCCACTCCAACATCGTCAAGCTGGAGGAGAGCAAGGTGAGGGTCCCCGCGGGGGCCACCGCTCAGGTGCCGCTGTGGATCGACCCGACCGCCCGTCTGGAGGATGCCCAGTACGGTGCGGTCACCGGCCGGATCCTGGCCACCGGCGGCGATGTGCACGTCTCCGTGCCCGTCACGCTCTACGTACAGCCGGAGACGGTCACGCTCCGGGTCAAGGCCATCGACCGTAACGGCAAGCCTGCGGCCGGCCCCTCCTCCCTGGACCTCGTCAGCCTCGACACCGACAAGGGCGAGCGCCGCAACAACCAGGGCGCGACCGAGCAGCAGTACAGCGTGCGTCCGGGCGACTACGCTCTCAGCAGCTTCGTGGCGACGTACGACGCGAACAACGCGCCCGAATCGGTCAGTTACCTCGCGAAGCCGCAGCTGCGGATCACCCAGGACACCACTGTCGTCCTCGACGCCCGCAAGGCCCACCAGCTGAGCCTGCACACCGACCGCCCCTCGACGGTGAACAACACCACGTTCAGCTACGCCCGCATGTGGGACGACACCTGGGAGGTGACCGGATCGCTCCTGTCCGGCAGCACCGTTCAGAAGTTCTACGCCGACGTCGACGGGCGTGCCAAGGACGGCACCTTCGAGTTCCGGCCCACCTGGCGTGCGACCGGCTCCGAGGGCGGCTCGCCCTACGTCTACAACCTGTCGTTCCCGACCCAGGGTCCGCTGCACTCCGACCAGGTCTACAAGCCCAACGACTCCACACTGGCCCAGGTCACCGAAACGTGGAACAGCATGGGCAAGGAGGCCGACTACATCGACGCACTGTTCATCCGTCCTTCCGGGAACAGCGGCACTTACGTCCCCGTGAGCCCGTACGGCCAGGTCCACGTGCCCGGCACCCGCACCGCCTACTACACGACCGGTGACGAGGCCTGGTACCACGGCGCGATGACCAGCTTCCCGTTTGCCGCGTTCATGGGTGACCAAGAGCGCACCTACCGGGCCGGACAGCGCAGCGCCGAGGAGTGGTACGGAGGGCTCCTCCGGCCGGCCGCGGCGCGCGACGCCGACGGCAATCGGATGCTGGCCGCCGAGCGGCAGGGCAACCTGATCGGCATCCAGACCGCGCTCTGGCTCGACGGATCCGGCGATCACTGGTCCTCCGGCGGGTCGTTCGGCGACCTCGGCAACCTGGCGCTGAAGCGCAACGGTGAGCAGATCGCCACCAGCGCCTGGCCGGACGGCGTGTTCGAGGTACCGGACGAGGACTCCAAGTACGAACTCACCCAGAACCTGGAGAAGATCCCGTCCTCGGACCGGAACTGGCTGCGCTCCACCGCCGTCACCACCACCTGGAGCTTCCGCTCCCACCGGGAGCCGGACGTCTACTCGCGCGGCCTGCCGATCCTCTTCCCGGCGTACGACCTGCCGGTGGACGGCCTGAACACCCTGCCCGCGCAGAGCGGCATCAAGGTCGGCCTGTCGGTCGAGGGCCACGCCGGGTACACCCCGGGCGCGATCACGGCGGCCTCGCTGTCCTACTCCTACGACGGCGGCACCACGTGGACCCAGGCGCCGACCGAGCAGCGGGACGGCAAGTGGACGGCAGTCCTCGACCACACCGGCGCCTCCGGCAAGCAGGTCAAGATGAAGGCCACCCTCACCGACGCCAACGGGAACGCGGTCACCCAGACCATCACCCGCGCCTACGACGTTCGGTAACCACCAAGTCCGGCCGGGCGGTCTCCCGTAACGGGCGGCCCGCCCGGCCACTTGCTGTTCCCACCCGTGATCATCAGGGCACGATCGGTCCGGATGCAGACCGTCGCAGACCCGACAGACAGACAGTCTGCCGGGTTCCCGCAGCCGTCGGCACCACCCGGTGAGCGGAAGCCGGCTCACCCGCACGCTCCGGGGTCGTGATCCGCGTTGCGTCAAATACCTCGCCGGGAACGCGTATTGCCGAAACCAGCAACGTCCTTCCGCGCGCGGCGCCGGCTACCGCGTGATACTCGAACGCGCGATGCTCAACGAGGTCCTGGAGCACCGGAGACGGTCGGCTCAGCATGATCGGGCCGAGGTCAGAGCGGACATGGAAATAGGATCAGTTCAGTCCTCGGGTGCCTGCTGCGTGACGACGATCTCACGCTTGAGGATCTTGCCCGTTGCGCCCTTGGGCAGTGCATCGGCGAAGGTGACGATCCGAGGGTATTTGTAGGCAGCCACTCGCTGTTTGACGTAGTCGCGCACCTGGTCGGCCGTGGTCTGCGCACCCGGCCGGAGGGTCACCACGGCGGCCACCTCCTCCCCGTGGATCTCGTGCGGAACGCCGAGGACGGCCACTTCGGCTACTGCCGGGTGTTCGTAGATCACCTCCTCGATCTCGCGCGGGTAGACGTTGTAGCCGCCGCGGATGATGAGGTCCTTCTTCCGGTCGACGATGAAGTAGTAGCCGTCCTCGTCGACACGCGCGAGATCACCGCTGTGGAACCACCCGTCCCGGATGGCTTCCGCAGTAGCATCCGAGCGGCTCCAGTAGCCCTTCATCACGTTCTCGCCGCAGATCGCGATCTCACCGACTTCGCCCGGGCCTACCGTGGTGCCGTCGTCCGCGACGAGTTTGAGTTCGACTCCGCTGATGGGGACGCCGATTGAGCCGGCCTTGCGTGGTCGGTCCGGGGGGTTGAACGCGGCGACCGGTGACGTCTCCGAGAGTCCGTATCCCTCCAGCACGGTGACGCCGAATTCCCGCTCGAAGGAGTGCAGCACCTCGACCGGCAGGGAAGCTCCACCGGAGACGGCCAGATGCAGCCTCGAGAGGTCGTAGCTTTCGGGGATCCCGGCGTGGAGCAGGGCAGTGAACATCGTGGGGACGCCCAGGAAGACGGTGACCCCGTCCCGGCGCATGATCTCCAGGGCCTTGGCCGGCTCGAACCGCGGCAGCATGGTCAAGGTGGCGGCCGCGGCGACGGCGGCGTTGAGGGCGCAGGTCTGGCCGAAGGCGTGGAACAGCGGCAGGCCCCCGAACAGTACGTCGCTCGGCCCGATGTGGAGGAGTGTCTTGGCAACGGAGGTCGCGTTGGTCATCAGGTTGCGGTGCGTCAGCTCGGCGCCCTTCGGGGTCCCCGTCGTGCCCGAGGTATAGAGGATCACAGCAGTGTCGTTCTCCGCCCGGTCGACCGTCTCGGGCATCGGTTCGGTGGCCCGTACCAGAGTGTCGAAGGTCATTGGGTCGGTGACCAGGCAGTCGACCCCGACCTCTGCTGCAGCCTTCGCGACCGCGTCCGCGCACAGCGGGAACGCCAGCACGATCCGGGAGCCGGAATCCCGGAGGGTGAAGGCTATTTCACGCGCTTTCAACAGCGGATTCATCGGTACTACTACGGCGCCTGCGCGGAGGATTCCGTAATACGCGATCGGGAAGTAGGTGACGTTGGGCATGACCAATGCGACGCGATCGCCCGCCCGGACGCCCTTGGCATGCAACAGTGACGCGACCCGGGCACTGGTGTCGTTCAGCTCGGCATAGGTCAGGATGATTTCGTCCTGGCGGACGGCGACCCGATCGCCCTCGGCCCAGGCGGATTCCGCCAGCAGGGTGGCGAGGTTGTCCATGCGATTTCCCCTTTGATCTGAGCTGGTGGCGGTCACCGGTGGCGGAAAGAGCCGCCGAGGGACGCGGAGTTGTGGGTCGCGATCATGTCGCGGGGGGTGATGCCGCCGCGGCCGGGCCCGCAGTCATTGCTGTGCATGTCTCCCCAGAAGTCCGGTGGCAGTTCCCGCCCCTGTTGCAGGGTCAGCCACAGCCGCAGCACGTGGCGCTTCTGCTCGGGTTCGTCGAAGTCCTCATATTCCGTACGGGAATGCAGAACCGTGTGGTTGTTGAGCAGCAGCAGGTCGCCGACCTCGAAGTCGACGTCAAGTCGGAGCTCTGGGGAAGCTGCCAGTTCGTCGATGTGGTCGAACAGCTCCATATCCGCCCGCTCCAGGCGGGACACGTCAGGAAAGCGCTGAGCGGACTCGAGGTAACAGCGGTTGTAGCGCATGCTGAGCCTGCCCCCGGACCAGGACGCCAGCGGAACCGCGTAGTACGGGCGCTCACCAGGGGCGTGTTCCTCCCGGCGGTCGAGAAAATGGGTCCGGTACAGGCCCTCGACCATATCCGGCCGCCGCGCAAGGAGCGCGTTGTAGACCGCCGCGGAGCTGACCACGGAGATACGTCCACCGGAGCGGGCTGCCCGCAGGGACAACAGTCCGAGGACATCGGATCCGTCGGTGTGGAACGGCAGCATCTCCCTGGTCTGGTAGCCGCGCGCTGCGGGGGCGGCGATGCTCTGACCGGTGTCTCGGACGTGGCCGAGCATGTGGCCGACCGCGTTCTGCGACACCGGGACACCCAGGTGCTGACACAGTCCCCAGAAAATGGTGCTTGCCCTCGCCTGACTGTAACGCTCGACCGGAATGCGTTTGACGAGTACGAAGCCGCGTCCGTTCTCCAGCACGTCGGCGATGCGCTCCAGCTCCCCGGCCAAGATCGGCAGCGGAAAGTCGCCGGCGCTCACCTTCAACAGCGGAACGCCTCGCTCACGCACCGTGCGCAAGGCAGCCTCGAGCTCGTCGATCTGTGCCGGTGAGAGCCGCAGGACCCACTCGTCGGAGCCCACCAGGTCCGGGCCCTGCCACGCGGCCGGCCCGGTGTACGACCGGCGCAGCACGCTGATCACGTTCGTCATGGTGGCCTCCCCGGGGTCGTGCGTCCGCCCAGCCGGAGTCGCATTCGGCTCTTCGCCGGCTCGGAACCCGAAACCGTGCGAACGACCCCTCTCCTCTCGTCGTGGACGAACCCCGCGGATCGTGTGCAGGTATTCCACCTGAGGCCATTGATCCGCATTGGGATTCCGTATCCCTTTCCAGGGCTGGTCAACAGTTGGACTGTTTGCCATGGTGTTCTCCGTCGGATTTCCGATCGGCCGGGACGCCGAATCCAGACGCTGAGCCCCATGCAGTGGTGCAACGCTAGGTCACGACTTGAGGCATCGCTTGACTTGGCGTGACATGTGACTTATCACTTGGGGACAGAGCCTGGAGTGCGCCCATGAAGCCCCTTGTCCGTAATGCAGCGCTGAGCAGCTACGTCGAGCTCAGCCAGTCGCTCGGCATCGACCCGCGGGCCCTGATGAAGCGCGTGGGCCTGGACCCCGTCGGCCTCACGGTCCAGGACAGATGGATCTCCGGCGTGGCCGTGACCCAACTGCTCGAGCTCTCGGCGGCGGCCTCACATCGTGAGGACTTCGGTCTGCTCCTCGCCGAGCGCCGTCGCTTCTCCAACCTCGGCCCCATCAGCTTGGTCATACGCGAGGAGCCCGATGCCCGCAGCGCGATCGAGCTTCTCGTCCGCCACGAGCACATGTACAACGAGATGCTGCACGGTCGGCTCTCCGAAGCCAGTGGCCTGGCCACCCTCAAGGTGAGTCTGGAGCTCGGTGAGGCCATGGCGGCCCGCCAGGCCATAGAGCTGGCCGTGGGCGCTTTCCACCAAATCCTTCGTAGTTTCCTCGGTGACCGGTGGCAGCCCGTGTCCGTATGTTTCACGCACAGCGCCCCACTGGACACCGGAACCCACCGGCGCGTCTTCGGACCCGCAGTGGAATTCGACCGGGAATTCAATGGGATCGTCTTCTACGCCAGCGATCTCAACGCTCCCAACCCGATGTCCGACCCGCAGCTCCGGACGTACGCTCGGCAGTATTTCGAGTCCCTCGCAGTGTCGAGGGACACGACTGTGACGGACCGGGTGCGCGAGTTGATCGAAGTCCTGCTCCCCACCGGTCGCTGTTCGATCGAGCAGGTCGCATGCAGCCTCGGCGTCGACCGGCGGACCGTCCATCGGCACCTGTCGGCCTCGGGTGAGACGTTCTCCTCCCTCCTCAACGCGACGCGTGCCCAGCTTGCCGAGCAGCTCGTGGCGAACCCGCGCCGCTCGTTGACGGAGATCTCCGGGCTGCTGGGATTCTCCGCACCGAGCGCTTTCTCGCGATGGTTCAGCGAGCGGTTCGGTTGCAGCCCCAGGCAGTGGCGCGTCCGGAGGACCGGGCAGCAGCCGTCCGCGGAGAGGTGACCAGCGACGATCACTTGCTGCCGGGGACCGCGATCACGTACCTCGCCACGGTCTGATCCTCGGACTTGGGGGTGACACCAGCCGGGGAGGGACGGTCCCCAAGTGATAAGTCTGATGTCACCTGCGGCTAAGCATCCGGCGTAACCGGCAGTTAACGTTGCATTACCGCAAGGGAGACCGCCGGCCCGCACGAGGACAGCAGAGACCCTGCCTGAAGCCGCATTTCCCACCGGGACCCATCGATCGTATCCGGGCTGCCCAGCGAGTCCGGGGACCCCGTCTGCAATCTCACTCCGCTTCTCGCCGATCCCCTCAGGCCACGCAGCGCAGGCAGCGATGTGTGCAGCGAGTGAAGATTCATCATCAAAGGAGATGGACTGTGCACTTCTTCGACGACTCCCTGTATCCGGAGAACCAGGAGAAGCTGGTCATCCAGGCCGCGCCCTACGGGCCGGAGTGGCTGCCCGGTGACGCCGACGACCTCCCGCTCAGCATGGACGAACACGTGCAGGCGGCAGTCGACTGCTACAACGCCGGCGCTACGGTGCTGCACATCCACGTGCGCGAGCTGGACGGCCACGGCTCGAAGCGCATCTCCATGTTCAACGAGTTGATGGCCCGGCTGCGCGAGGCGGTGCCGGACATGGTCCTGCAGATCGGCGGGTCGATCTCCTTCGCTCCGGAGGACGAAGGCGCCGACGCCAAGTGGCTCAGCTACGACACCCGCCACATGCTGGCCGAGATCGCCCCCAAGCCGGACCAGGTGACGATCGCCATCAACACCAACCAGATGAACATCGTCGAGCTCTTCGACGAGGAGGACATCGAGGGCACTTCGATCGCCAAGCCGACTTACTACAAGGCCTACCGGGACATGGTGGTCGAGGCCGGGCCCGACTTCTACCTCGAGCACCTCAAGCGGCTCCGCGCCAACGACATTCAGCCGCACTTCCAACTCGCCAACATGGCACAGCTGGAGACGGTGGAGCGGCTGATCCGCAAGGGTATCTACTGCGGCCCGCTCGTGCTCAACTACGTGGCCATCGGTGGTGGGTTCGCCGGTCGTCACCCGGCCGACCTGATCGAGTTCATCCGCCGCGTCCCGGACGGCGCGGTGCTCACCATCGAGGCATCCATGCGCGCAGTCGCGCCGATGAACGCGATCGGTATCGCCCTGGGCGCGCACGTGCGGGTGGGCAACGAGGACAACCTGTGGCGGCGCAAGGGCGACCGGATGTCCTCCGTGGACCAGGTCGAGCAGATGGTCCAGATCGCCAACGCGCTCGGTCGCGAGATCGCCACGGGCCAGGAGGCCAAGGAGATCTACAAGATCCGCGAATGGTACTCGGACGCCGACGAGACCCTGTCCCAGCTCGGCATGGTGCCCAACCGCCGTCCCGGCAGGCGCGGCTTCATGCTCCGCGACGCCAAGATCTGACCCGATCCCACGAGGGGCGGTCGCGGGCCCGACACGGCATCCATCCCGGCCGATCGAGGTCGGCCCGCGCCCCTCATCCCCCCACACACACGAGCAAACGGAGCAAGTCATGGCACACGCCATTCGCTTCCACGAAACCGGTGGCACCGACGTCATGCGATGGGAAGAGGTCACCGTCGGCCACCCGGGCCCGGGCGAGGTACGGATACGGCACGTCGCCGTCGGAATCAACTTCGCCGACACCTATTTCCGCACCGGTCTGTATCCGGCTCCGCTCCCTGCGGGGCTCGGTGTGGAGGCCTCAGGTGTGATCGAGGCTGTCGGCGAGGGCGTCACCCATGTCGCAGAGGGCGATCGGGTGACCTACACCGGCAGCCCGCTGGGGGCCTACAGCACGGAGCGGGTCATGCCCGCGGACTCGCTGATCAAGCTGCCGGAGGAGATCAGCTGCGAGACCGCCGCGGCGATGACCATGCGGGGCCTCACCTCGGCCTATCTGCTGCGTCGTATCCACCCGCTGAAGTCCGGCGACACCGTATTGCTCCACGCGGCGGCGGGCGGCGTGGGCCTGATCTTCTCCCAGTGGGCCAAGCTGCTCGGCATCACCGTGATCGGCACGGTCTCCAGCGAGGAGAAGGGCGAGATCGCCCGCGCCCACGGCTGCGATCACATCATCTACTACCGGCGCGAAGACGTGGCCGAGCGGGTGCGCGAGCTGACCGACGGCAAGGGCGTCCCCGTGGTCTTCGACAGCATCGGCAAGGACACCGTCGCCGGCTCCATGGCCTCGCTTCAGCGTCGCGGCCTGCTGGTGTGCTTCGGCACGGCATCCGGAGTGCCGCCGCTCGACGCCATGCAACTGGCCGTCCATGGCTCGCTGTTCGTGACCCGGCCTGCGCTGGCCGACTACATCGCCGAACCCGTCGAACGGGACTCCCTGTCGAGCGAGTTGTTCGGTCACGTCGCGTCCGGACGTATCAAGATCGAGATCAACCAGCGCTACGCCCTTCAGGACGCGATACAGGCACACCGCGATCTCGAAGCAGGACGGACCACGGGATCTTCTGTCTTCGTTCTCTGAGCACACCGCGCCCCACACGTCACGTCAGAGGAGTGAGCACCATGGACCAGACCATGCACCCGAGGGGAAACACGCCCGTCCTCGTGCGCCCGGGCGTTCCCCGCACTTCCATCAAGGTTGAGCCGCTGACCTGCACCATCGGCGCCGAACTGTCCGATGTGAACCTCGGCGACGCCGCTCGCGACGACGACCTGTTCGCCGAGATCAGGCAGCTGCTGCTGCAGTACAAGGTCCTGTTCCTGCGGGACCAGGACATCACCCGCGCCGAGCATGTCGCCTTCGCCTCGCGCTTCGGTCAGCTCGAGGACCACCCGGTGCTCGGCAGCGACCCGGACCACCCTGGGCTGGTCCGCATCTACAAGGACCTCGACAGCAAGCCCGAGCACTACGAGAACGCACTTCACTGCGACGGCACCTGGCGCGAGCGCCCGCCCATGGGGGCCGTGCTCCGCTGCGTTGAGACGCCCGACGTGGGCGGGGACACGATCTGGGTCAACATGGCCGAGGCGTACCGCAGGCTGCCTGAGCACATCAAGACGCAGATCGCGGGTCTGGGTGCACGGCACAGCATCGAGGCGAGCTTCGGTGCCGTCATGCCGATGGAGCAGCGGCACCGGCTGAAGGCACAGTACCCGGACGCGGAGCACCCGGTGGTGCGTACCCACCCGGAGACCGGCGAGCAGATCCTCTTCGTCAACTCCTTCACCACACACTTCGTGAACTACCACACGCCCGAGAACGTGCGCTTCGGCCAGGACCACGCGCCCGGCGCCGCCAACCTCCTGAACTACCTGATCAGCCAGGCGGCCGTCCCCGAGTACCAGGTGCGTTGGCGCTGGCAGAAGAACAGCTTCGCCATCTGGGACAACCGCTCCACACAGCACTACGCCGTCCAGGACTACTGGCCCGCCCTCCGCAAGATGGAGCGCGCCGGAATCGTCGGTGACAGAACCTTCTGAGCCCCCACCAGAGAGGAGAAAGGTGACGCCGATGGGACTTCACACTGCCGGCACGGCCGTGCCGGGGACCTCCCCCGCCATACCGGCTGTATCCCGCAGGTATGCCTGGCTGGTGTTTGCGCTGAGTTTCTTGCTTCTGATGTCTGACTACATGTCGCGGCAGGTCCTCAACGCGGTCTTTCCGCTGCTGAAGTCGGAGTGGCTGCTGTCGGATGCCCAGTTGGGTTCTCTCAGCGGCATCGTGGCTCTGATGGTCGGTGTGCTCACCTTCCCGCTGTCACTGCTGGCGGACCGCTGGGGTCGGGTCAGGAGCCTGGTGATCGCAGCGGTGGTGTGGAGCCTGGCGACTGTGGGCTGCGCGGTGTCGGCGAGCTACGGCCAGATGTTCCTGGGGCGCTTCATGGTCGGGGTCGGTGAGGCGGCCTACGGGAGCGTCGGTATCGCGGTGGTCCTCAGCATCTTCCCCATCGGTCTCCGGGCCACGCTCTCCGGAGCGTTCATCGGGGGAGGCGCCTTCGGGTCCGTGCTGGGGGTGTCGATCGGCGGCATCGTCGCCCAGCAACTTGGCTGGCGCTGGGCGTTCGGGGTCATGGGGATCTTCGGGCTGGCACTGGCCGCGATCTACGGCATCGTGGTCACGGAGAAGAGGCTGGGTTCAGCCGCCGGCGGCCGTACCAACACCTCCGGTGAACGCGCGGCCGTCCGGACCTTGCTGCCGCGGCTGTTCTCGTCGGTCTCCGTGGTCTGCGCCTACATCGGCAGCGGCCTACAGATGTTCATTGCGATGGCCCTGCTGGCTTGGATGCCCAGTTTCCTCAACCGCTACTACTCCATGGCCCCCGCGAAGGCAGGAGTGGCCGCCGGGATGTTCGCGCTGATCACCGGCATTGGCATGATTGGCGGTGGGATCGTCGCGGACCGCCTCAGCCATAGGACCGCGGCTCGGAAGTGGACTGTCGCGATCGCCTGCAGCCTCGGATCGCTCGCGCTGCTCATGACCGGATTCCAGCTGCCGATCGGCCCGCTGCAACTCGTACTGATCGGCGCTGGGACCCTGCTGTCCAATGCCACAGCCGGACCCGCAGCCGCCATGGTGGCGAATCTGACCCCTGCGGCCATCGCGGCGACGGCCATGGCCACGCTCACTCTGGCCAACAGCCTGCTCGGGATTGCCCCGGGGCCCGCGGTGACGGGCATGCTCGCGGACCGCATGGGCCTGCTCGGTGCACTGAGGGTGGTCCCGCTCATCGCGATCGCGGCCGGCGCAGCCTTCGCCATCGGCAAGCTCTTCTACGAGAAGGACCTGCGCCGCATGGGCCTGCTGCCCGATGTGTCACTCAAGAACCTGGAGCTGCAGTCGTGAGTCTCATTGCACCGCCGACAGTCGTGATCGTCCCCGGACTGCGCGATCACGTGCCGGACCACTGGCAGACCATCCTCGCCGACAAGATCGACGACGCCCGTACCATTCCGCCGTTGGAACGCGACAGACTCAGCTGCGACGCCCAGGTAGCCGCCCTGGACGAGGTCCTGTCGGACATCTCCGGGCCGGTCGTACTGGTTGCCCACAGCGCCGGGGTGATGACCACCGTGCACTGGGCGCAACGACACCGGCGCCCCGTCAAGGGCGCGCTGCTGGCGGCGCCACCGGACTTCGACACCCCGCTGCCGGAGGGCTTTTTCACCCCGGAAGACCTGCGCGAAAACGGCTGGACGCCGACCCCGCGGACACCTCTGCCCTTCCCCGGCATCGTCGCGGCAAGCACGAACGACCCCCTGGCCGGTTTCGAACGCGTCACCGACCTCGCCCGAGCATGGGGGAGTCGCCTCGAGAACCTCGGTCCGGTCGGACACCTCAACCCCGCCTCAGGCTATGGCGAATGGCCTCAGGCGGAGGAGATCATCCGCGAACTCGGCCAAACCTCGTCCGACATGTCCATCTGACGCACGGCGGTTCCCCTCACGCTCCCTCCTGCCCGCCCTCGGGCAGGAGGGAGCCGTGCACCCACCGAGCGCGCATCGGCAGATACGCGTGAGCAGTCTGTAGGCGCTTCCACCCCGCCGGCCGGCCTATGTACTGTTCCCCACCCGTACGACCCCGCCCCTGGAGACGACGAAGGGCTTCAGCTTGTTGTGGATTGTTGCGTGGGCGAGTGGGCCTCCTGGGGGGCGGCCCAGGAGGCGAGCAGGCGCAGCCGTTCCTCGGAGGGCGACCCGGGTTCGGCGGTGTAGACGGTGAGGGTGAGGCCGGGTGCGGCTGCCATTCCCAGGCCTTCGTAGGCCAGGGTGAGTTCGCCGACGGCCGAGTGGTGGAACCGTTTGACCCCGGTGCCGTGGTGGCGCACGTTGTGGGCGCCCCAGCGGGTGCGGAACTCCTCGCTGCGGGTGGACAGTTCGCCGACGAGGTCGTGCAGGTCCTTGTTGTGCGGGTTGCGGCCGGCCTCGGTGCGCAAGATGGCGACTGCGGTGTCGGCGAAGGTGTCCCAGACGGGGTAGAGGCGCCGGGAGGCGGGGTCGAGGAAGTTGCAACGGGCGAGGTTCGCCTGGTTGTGGGGGGCGGCGTAGAGATCGCAGTAGAAGGCGCGGGCCAGCTGGTTGGCGGCCAGCAGGTCCATACGGGCATTGCGGACGAACGCGGGCCCGGCGGTGATCGCGTCCAGGGTCCACTGCAGGCTGCGGTGCGGTGTCCAATGCCGGGTGGTCCGGCGCAAGGGGCGGGTGAGGGCATCGGAGCCGTCGGCGGCCTGGGCCAGGTGCAGCAGATGGGCGCGCGCGGCATCGTCCAGTGCCTTGACCGGCAATGTTTGCCCCATGAGGAGCGCCGTCCGGTGCGACGGGGCAAAGCTTGCCGGGAGGGGCACTAGCTGGAGCGCGCGGGCGACGGCCTCGAGGACGGCCGGGGAGACGCCGGCGAGGTTGCCGCGTTCGAGTTTCGCGTAGTACTCGACGCTGACGTCGGCCGGAGCCGCGACCTCGATCCTGCGCAGGCCGGGCACACGGCGCCGGGAGCCGGCGGGCAACCCGGCCCGTTCCGGGGTGATCCTTGCTCGCCGCGAGGTGAGAAACTCGCGGACCTCTTCACGGTTGTCCACTCCTCGACCGTACGTGCTGCACGCCATGGGAGGGATGTACGGGCAGTACACCCCTCGCTGGTAACTCGCTGCCCGCGCGGAAAGCCGGTTACCTGGATGAGATGGCACTCCCGGCCTTGACGTTACGGCGCCGGACATCGGGTGTGCCCGGCCGAGACGCGCGCCGATGACAGCGGTGCGTCCTCGTACGCCCGGTGTGCCACCGCACACGGGCACAAGCGGCCCCACGGGGCCGCACCAGAGACCCACCCCTCAGTACGTAAGGAACCCCTCATGCGCGGAGCAGTGATCCACGCCCCCGGCGATGTGCGCTTCGAGACCCTTGACGATCCGAAGATCCTCCAGCCGACCGACGCGATCATCCGCACGGCCGTCACCTGTGTATGCGGCTCTGACCTGTGGCCCTACCGCGGCCTGGACCTGACCGACGAGGCACACCCGATGGGGCATGAGTACGTCGGCTTCGTGGAGGAGGTCGGCAGTGAGGTCACCGCGGTCAAGCCGGGCCAATTCGTCGTCGGCTCGTTCGCCACCTCGGACAACACCTGCGCCAACTGCCGCAACGGCTTCCAGTCCAACTGCTTGAACCGCGAGTTCATGAGCACCTGCCAGGCCGAGTACGTGCGCATCCCTCAGGCCCAGGGCACCCTGGTCGCCACCGACGAGCACCCCGCCGAGGGGTTCTGGCCCAGCCTGCTGGCCGTCTCCGACGTCATGGGCACCGGCTGGTGGGCCGCCGACGCCGCCGAGGTCAAGCCCGGTTCCACCGTCGCCGTGGTCGGCGACGGAGCGGTCGGGCTGTGCGCGGTGATTGCCGCGAAGGAAATGGGCGCGGAACGGATCGTCGCGATGAGCCGCCACGAGTCCCGCCAGCAGCTTGCCCTGGAGTTCGGCGCCACTGACATCGTCACCGAGCGCGGCGAGGAAGGTGTCGCCCGAATCAAGGACCTCACCGACGGAATCGGTGCCGACGCGGTGCTGGAGTGCGTCGGCACCGCGCAGGCCATGCAGCAGGCCCTGCATGCGGCCCGGCCGGGCGGCAACGTCGGCTTTGTCGGCGTCCCCCACGAGGTGGCGATCGACGGGCAGGAGCTGTTCTTCTCCCACGTCGGTCTGCGCGGCGGCCCCGCCCCGGTGCGCCGCTACCTGCCCGATCTGATCGACGGTGTCCTGAGCGGCCGGATCAACCCGGGCAAGGTCTTCGATCTCACCCTGCCGCTGGACCAGGTCGCCGAGGGCTACAAGGCCATGGACGAGCGCCGTGCCATCAAGGCGCTCCTCAAGCCCTGACGCCCCGGCGCGCACCTCCACCACGGCTCGCCTTCAGGCGGGGAGCCGCTACGACCGCAAGGCGGAAGCGGTCGATCATGTCATCGGGCCGCCTCCTTCGGGGGCGGCCCGATGACGCCGGTGGGAACCCCAGCCTGTCAGCCCCCCCCGGTGCGTGGGGGAGCGCGCCGGGAGGGGGCGGTCAGCGCTCGGCGCGCAAGGTGCCGAGCAGTCCGTGGTTTTCCTCGTCGATTCCCGCGGCGAACCACACGGAGTCCCTGCCGCCGGACTTGTCGGTGCCGCGGAGCAGCCCCCACAGCCCGGGGATCTCGATCGCGTTGCCCTGACGGTTCCGCAGCGTGCCCTTGAACTTGCCGCTCTTCGGGTTGAAGACGTTGATGCGGCCGTCCCCGAAGTTTCCGACGAGCAGGTCGCCGGAGAACTTGCCGAACTTCTTGGGCGCGATTTCCAGGCCCCAGGGCGAGTTGAGCACGCCACGGCTCGCGAAGCGCTTCAGCAGCTTGCCCTCGGTGCTGAACGTGTCGATGAAACCGTTGCCCGCACCAGCGACGTCGTCGTGTTTGTCCTCGTCCTGCTTGGCGTAGGTCACGAAGACCCGCGAGCCGATCTTCTTCACATCGAACGGCGCAAAACCGTCGGGGATGTTCGGGTCCTGGAACCGGTCGTCCGGCGGCAGGAGGTTGAAGTCCTTGTCGAAGATGTCGATGCGGGCGTCACGGAAGTTGGCGACGAGTAGCCGCGATCGTCCGTGGTTGTGGGCCCTCTTGCTGTGCTGCGCGTGGGCGCCGCAATCCTTCTTCTTGCCCGGGATCAGGGTCAGGCCCTTGAAGACGGCGTTCTCGCCGTCGCTGTTCTCGTGAGCGACCCGGACGGCGTTCGTCCGGTTCACTTTCCGGCTCCAGGCGAAGAGGTCGCCGTCCTCGCCCGCGAACAGGAACTGGGCGACACCACTCCTGCCGAAGCCACTGAAGCGGAAGTCGTCGGTGTCGTTGCGCACGACCCCGGTCGGGGCGCCGCCCTCCGGGATCGACACCACCAGGTCCAGGATGTTGACCGGCTTCCTGCGGACGGCGCCCGAGTACGTCGTGGCCTTGTCCGCGCCGTTGTCCGAGACCCACACTTCTCCGGTGCGCGCGGCGGCCAAGCCCCAGGGGTTGACCAGGTTCTCGTCGGTCGCTTCCGCTCTGCCCGGGATATCGGAGACGAGATCACGCTGGCGGAAGCCGTGGTCGGATCCGCGCGGCGACTCCGTCGACCCCGGCGGTGCCGCGGCGGCGAGGGCGGCGACCGTGCCCAGGGCCAGCGCCGCCGCCGTCAGCCGACTTCGAAGAGGCCGGGGTCGACAGGCCGATACGTGCAGTGACATTCAGATACTCCTTTACCAGAATAGGAAAAACTGGCAAAAGTCATCAGATGTGACTGAATGTCAGTTGACCAGTCGACACGCCGGATCGTCACACCCTGGTGGGCGGCTCTCCGCGTGGCGCGAAGGGCTCTCCGGAGCTCTCGCCCGTCTGCCGGCGGGCCGGCCCGCTCGCCCGCCACCCGGGTGGTGCAGGTTCTGGACGCCCATCCGACTTCCGGGAGCGAGTCGTGACAGCGAATCGGCGGTACGGACCGCTCATGCCGGCCCTTCTTGGTCGTGCTCCGGGCGAGGACCGTTTGCGAGAGAGGGGGCGGCCGCCGAACGGACACCCTTCCAATTCTTAGGTAGACTGACCTACCTAGTAATGGAGGGAATGTGATGAGCGACACCGGGACGGAGGCAGCGCGCCCCAGCAGGCGACGGGGGGCCGCGCGCGAGCGGCTGCTCGCCGCCGCAGCGCGCCGCTTCTACGCCGACGGCGTGGCGGCGACAGGGATCGACACGATCACCGCCGAGGCGGGCGTGGCGAAGATGAGTCTCTACAACAACTTCTCCTCCAAGGCCGATCTGGTGATGGCCTACCTCGATGCGCGGCATGAGGAGTGGCTGGGCCTGTACCGGCGGCGGCTGGAAGAGGCCGCGGACGGTCGTGGCGGAGTGCTGGCCGTCTTCGACGCGTACGCCGATCACGCCGCCTTCGCCTACGATCACGGTTTCCGGGGCTGTGGCCTGCTGAACGCGGCCGCCGAGTTGCCCGCCGGGGACGAGGGCCGGGCCGTGGTGCGCCGGCACAAGGAGGAGGTCGAGTCCCTGCTCGTCGGGCACCTTGAGGAGCTGCTGCCCGGGCGGCCCGAGGAAGCGCGCGGGGTGGCGGAGCATCTGTCGTTCCTGCTGGAAGGCGCGATGGCACGCGCCGGCCTGGAGGGCGCAGGTACGCGCCTGGAGCACGCCCGGGCGATGGCGGCCAACCTGCTGGACCGGCTGTGACGCGGCCCGCCGGACATGCGGCCGCCTCGGTGAGCGTGGGGACGGTGTGCGTGCTGGTGGCGTCGGTGCTGTGGGGCACCACGGGCACCGCCGCGACCTTCGCCCCGGCAGTGGGGCCGCTCGCGATCGGAGCCGTTGCCATGGGCCTGGGCGGACTGCTCCAGGCCCTCGTCGCCGCTCCCCGTATCCGACGGGAAGCTCCCCGGCTGCGCGCGCAGAAGGGTGTGGTGCTGCTCGGTGCGGTCGCGGTGGGTGCCTACCCCCTGGCGTTCTACACCTCCATGCACCTGGCCGGGGTTGCCGCCGGCACCGTGGTGTCGATCGGCTCGGCCCCGCTCGCCTCTGCCCTGATCGAGCGCGTCGTCGACGGGCGCCGCCTCACGCGTCGCTGGATGATCGGCGCCGCTCTGGGCCTGTCCGGCACGGTGCTGCTGTGCGCGGCCGAAGCGGCCGGCGTGCACTCCGGCCCCGGGACCCGATCCGCAGGGACGACCGTGCTCGGTGTGGGTCTGGGCCTGGTCGCCGGCTTCACCTACGCCCTGTACTCCTGGGCGGCCCACCGCCTGATCAGTAGCGGTGTCACCTCCGGCGCGGCCATGGGTACCGTTTTCGGGCTGGGCGGGCTGCTGCTCCTGCCGGTGCTGCTGGCCACCGGCGCCCCGCTCCTCACCTCCTGGTCCAACGCGGCGGTCGGCGCCTACATGGCTCTGGTGCCCATGTTCATCGGCTACGTCCTGTTCGGCTGGGGCCTGGCGTACGTCCCGGCAAGCACCGCGACCACGCTTTCCCTTTTGGAACCCGCCGTCGCGGCCGTTCTGGCTGTACTCGTCGTCGGCGAACGCCTGCCCCTGCTGGGATCGGTCGGCATCGCCCTGGTCGTCGGCTGCCTTGCCGTGCTCACCATGCCGGCCCGCACCACCACGAGGCCCGGGGCAACTACCACGGGGCCGAACAACACCGCCCAGGCAGGCGCCGCTGCCCTGGTAGGGCCCGGCGCGGCCCCATGAGCCCAGGTGCCGGGCGGAGCACAACGGCACCCGCCCGGGCACGGGCGGGAGGTCGTCCACCTCGTCCGGGACGTCGTGCTCCCGCTGATCGGCAGGCAGCTCCCGAAGATGGGCGACGGCCGCTCCCGGATAGCGGGTGGTCCACAGCGCGGCGGCGTTCGGGATCAGGCCGAGCGCGTCGAGCTGGTCCGCCCGCCCCTCGCGGTAGGCCTGCATGATCTGCCCGCGCAGCCGTGGCAGATGTCCAGGGCGAGCTTGTGCCGTGACTGCTGGACGGTGAGCTGCCGGCTCTTCCGCCGCCGGTAGTTGTCGTCGACCGGGTCCACCACCCGCAGCAGGTGAAGGGTCCTGGCGACCTGGTCATTCACGGCGTTCAGCCGGGTGATGCCTCGCTTGAAGTGGTAGTACTCCGATGAGGTTCCGGCGTTGATGGTCCGCTGCAGCACCACGAACCCCAGCCCGTCTACCGAGGTGAGCAGGCCCTCGCGCCAGTCCCATCGGGGTCGACGCCCGGAGCGACGAACTGCCGATCCGTCAAACTTCGCGCGCTCATCGGCGTGTTCGATGCCTGGCCCACCTGCATCCGTTGTGGGTGTGAGTTTGTGGCTGATTGTGATTGGGGGCAGGCGCGCCTGGTCGCGGTGTCTCGTTCTGCCGACGTGACCTGCGATGGCGTGCCTGCTTGGTTTGCCGGTTACCCATTGCGTCCCGTATCCGAAACCCGGTGGGGGCCGGACGAAGGCGTGGTGGGGCTGTGCGACCGGGTGTGTTGGGGTGGCTCGGTGTGGGTGGAGTGGTGGCGGCTGGGGGTTGGTGTTGGTCTGTGCGGGTTAGTAAAACGACAATATGCGTGCCGGTGTCGGGGTGTGTGGGGTGGACGTGTCAGTGTTCATGGACTTCCCTCCAGTGTGGAGAGTGTCATGAAGCTGCTTCCCAGGATGTTCAGACAGTCGAAGGACCCGGCTGACACGGTCGTGTCGCAGCGGCTTGAGGAAAGTATCGAATGTGCCGGCTACTGGGCGAGGAGGATGCCGTGGGAAGCGGCCCGTCTGGTGCGGAAGGTTCGTTTCTATACTTTGGCTGCGGCGGTGCTGAGTCTTGTCACGGGCGTTTTGGCCTGGCCGGTTATCGGTGAGTCGTCGCAGTTGGCGGCGCAGGTGTTCATTTCGGTGTTGTCGGGGATTGCTGCGTTGGTGGTTGTTGTGCCCCATGTCACGGGCCTGAGTGATCGTGGTGATGAGTCGATCAGGCTGTGCGCTACGTACGGTGCGGTGTACCGGGAACTTCTGGAGGCGAGGGGCCGACTTGCTGCCGGATCTTTGGAGGATCCTGCTCATGTGGCCGAGATCATCCGCCAGTTCGAGCATATTCAAGAACGAAGGGATGCCTTGGCGCTTCCGGCGGGGGACGGGTATCTGGAGGGTGGATCTGGTGTGGGGGCGGTCAGGGGTGGTGGGCAGTGGGGACGCGCCGGCCTGGGTGGACCGCAGGAGATTGCAGGGCCGTTGCTGCCGTCGGCGCGGGGAGGCCCGCAGGACGACCAGGTCGTGGCTGTTGACGACGAGGCCGTTCTTGCGGCGCTGGTCTGTGTGTTGAGGAGCGGGTACCAGCCGCGGCGTGTGCCGTCGTATGCCAGAGTTTCGTCGGCTGTGGTGCACCGCTTGTTCCGGGTCTGGCCGCGGGCCGGGGGCTGGGGGGCGCCGTCGCCGGGCGGTGTTGGACGGATCCGCCGCCTGCGGTCTGCTGGTTCCTTGACGAGTCGTCCCCGGCTCGGCCCGGGTGCGCGCCGCGGGGGCGGTGAACTTGCGGGTCCGGGCCCGACTGTCGGTGACAGGCCGGGTTCTGGGGTGCAGCTTGTGCGCGATGCTGCCGGTATGCCTGTGGTTCTTGGGGCCTCGACGGGCGCCGACCGCCACGCCAGGTCCTGAAAACTGGCCGGGCTCCTGCCGGGTGCGCTCTCACATCTGTGGTGGGTGCCCGGTGAGGGCCCGGTTCTGTGCTGTGCGTCTCAGTCCTCGACAACTTTGGGCGCGCGGCCGGTTGGCCCGAGTCCTTCGGCCTGCCCAAAGGCCTGCGGTCCCGATGGCCCGGCCAGAAGCTGTAGAGGGTGGTGGACCGTTTCTTCACGCACCGGCACACCGAAGTTCTCACCTGGGCCTGCGACCACGGCGTCGCGCTGGTCCTCGTGCCGGTCTACGGCTCGTGGCTGAACTGGATCGAATCGGAGTTCGCCGCCCTGCGCTACTTCGCGCTGGACGGCTCCGAGCGCCGCACCCACGACAAGCAGAATGCTGTCATCGCCGCATGCATACGCGGCGCAACACCCGCGCCCAACCGGAGACCGCCTTCGCCCCCGACTCACTCATCCGGACCTGGACCCAGTGCTCGACTCACAGTCGGGCGGCGGACCAATACGCGGGTGATGCTCCCGTCGTCCTCTTTGATGTCCCGGACATGCTCGAAACCGATTCTGTCCAGCAGTGTCAGCGAGGCCTTGTTCGGTGCAGCTACGGTGGCATGCACCTCGGTCAGTCCGAGGCTGTCGAAGCAATAGGCAACGATCGCCTCTGCGAGCTCGGTGCCCAGGCCGGATCCCCACGCCGTCGGCGCCAGAGCGTAGATGATTTCGTGCCCTGCGACGACGTCGGTTCGCTTGATCTCGGCATGCCCGACCAGGAGTCCGTGGCGACGAACGGCCCAGACATCGAACAGGTCCTGGGCATAGACCTTCGTGAAGATCCGCCTGAACAGGGCCCGGTCCGCTGCTTCGCAAGCAGGGCCGTCACCCATCCACTGCGACACCCTGGTGTCCTGAAACAGGGCGACGAAGCCCTCTTCGTCCTCGGGGATGTACGGCTCCAGGAGCAGCCGCTCGGTGCGCAGAGTCGGGGTCATGGACGGCGACGCTACCCACCGACATCCCGGTCGGCAAACCACTTTCACCTGCGTGGACATCGCCCTTGCCGCCGCCACGCCGCACATCCACCGGCGCTGCGGACCGAGCCGTCATTCGGAGCCGTTCACATGGTCGACCATCCGAGCCGAGCCACTTGCACCCCGTTGTCCGCGCGCTCATAGGGTCGCCTCGAAAAAGCCGCCGCTGACCGGCAGGCCGAAGGGCCGAGCGCGAGTCCCTGGGAAGCAATGGGCGCCTCAGGGCGGGTCAGAGGGACCTGGTCGGCAGTTCCAGGACCGCGCGTGCGGCGTCGCGGACATCCGCGTCCTGGTCCGCCGCGAGCCGTTCGAGCGCGGCGCGGACCAGGGGGCCCGGCCGTCCGGCCAGGGACCATGCGACCTGGAACCGGACCCGGCGATCTGTGTCTTCAGCGCGGGCCACCAGAAGGTCGGTGACGGGCTCCTCGCGCGACGAGCCGAGGGCCGCCACCGCAGCCCCTCTGACCTCGGGCGCGGGATCCCCGGTGCCGGCGATGAGGGTGGCCAGGGCCCGCGGGGGATCCCCAACGCCGAAGATGGAGCCGAGAATACTCATCACGTCGGCGCGTACCTGCGGGTCAGGGTCGGACGCCGCGTCGGCGACAGGCCCGAAGTACTCCGTTCCGCCGAAGTCGATGACGCTCAGACCCCAGATGCCGACCAGTCGCGTCCCGGGATCGTCCGAGGCGACGCAGCCCAGGACCAGCCTGCGTGATGCCTCGGGCCAGGCGGAAAACAGGTCGAGGAGGTCGAGCTCCAGCGTGTCCCCGTCGTCGTTGCGATCGCTCACCCTCGCGCGCAGCAGGGCGGGCAGGGCCGCCGCACCGCAGGCGCCCGCCAGGACATGGGCGATCCGGTCCCGCGCGAAGGAGTCGTCCACGGCGACATGACGGGCGAGTCGATGCTCCAGCTCCGGTCGCAGGAACGCGGCAGCCGGTGACCGCAGTCGTTCCACCAGGGGCTCGAACCGGTGGCGTGCTCCGGGCCCGCGCTCAGTGTTCGTGGCAAGCCGCGCGTCCAACTCGCTCAACGCACCTCGCAGCGCCGCGCGCTCCGCTGCCTCGTCCCCCGGCACACCAATCCCCGTCATGCCGCTCACCCTACGGGCGTGTGGTGTCGCCGGCCTCTGCCACGATTCACTGATGACGCGCACCAGGTTGTGGGGCGGAGTGTTCACGAGCGGCAGCACGGCATCTGCGATGGGCTGAGGGTCCTTGAGGTGGCCCCGTTCGTTGTGGCGCCGGCACTGCTGCCCGTTCGCACGAGCGTCACGCACACGAACCTTGCGCTGCGGCTCGAGGTTGTTGTCGTTGCAGTTTCGGCGCTGGGCAACCGTGTGGCGGGTGAAGGCTCAGTTGGCCTGCGGTGATTGCGTTCGGTGATGCTCCGGGGTGCGTAAGTGGTGGGGCGCTGGTTGGCTGCGTGGTGTCCGACCCTTCCTCTCCCAGGAGTGACGATGAGTGTTGCAGGTGAGTCCGCCAGTCGTGCACAGCAGTTGCAGGACAGGGTTCGTGAGCTGAACGATCGTGCCGAGCGGACGAGTGATCCCAAGGAGCGCCGCAGGTTGCATGACGAGGCGCGGCGTATGCAGGAGCAGTCGATGAAGGAGGGCGGGCGTGCGGGCGGGGACGGGCCGGGGCGCGGTCCCGGTGGCCGGTAGGGCGAGTTCCCGTCCCGGTGACGTAGTCCCCAGCCCCGGTACCAAGACCCCCAAGTACCTCGCCGACAACGCATGCGCCGCAAACGTCGAGCTGTCTCCGGCCGACCTCGCCGACCTCGACGCCATCCCGACCCCCGTCGGCGCCCGGTACTGACCGCCTCGCCGCGGTGCCAAACGGCAACGGCCAACATTGACCACGAGGCGCGGGAGAATGCCGTGCCTCGTGGTGTGCCTGCAAAACGCCAACGCGCAGGTAGTCACTGTGACCAGGAGAGACCGAGAGGGCTCCGCTGCCGACAAGGCCTACAGCGACGGCCCCGTCCGCGAGTACCTGCGACGGCGGGGAATCCGCCACACGATCCCGGAGAAGAGTGACAGCCGGGCCGCCTGTCTGCGCAAGGGCTCACGTGGCTGCGACAGATTGGTGAACGGTGCTACATCGGCGGGCAGTTCGTGGCGTCGGTCGCCGGGGCCGGGCTCAACTGCCGCCCCATCGCGGCTACCGCCTCCAGAACGGTGAAGTTATAGGACCTGGAGAACTCCCGCCAGATCGGTGAGCCACCCACCCATGATGGCAGCGTCCACGCAGTGGCGGTGACGTCTCCGTACGGTTGTGGAATCTGCCCACCCGGGGCTGTCCGGACGAACTTCCCATGCCCGCAACCACCTACCACGTCGGGCTCGCGAGGAGTGGAGCACTTGTCGTCGGATTCCGCAGCGACATCGCGGTGTTCGAAAGTCGACACCCGTCACCCTCGACATAGCCCCATCCTCTCCCTGCCTGCGGAGTCGACCCGTCAGCGAGCACACAAGATCGTGGTGGCACCGGTTCCTCGGCCGATAGACTCTCCCCGGCTCACAGGCGATGACGCCCCGCCGGTGGGCCGCGGATACACCTGTCACGGTAAGAACTCGTCGTCTGCCACCCGCCACGTCGACAGCAAACTCATGAACAGGGCCAGTTGTAGGCTGTCCGGCCAGCCGGTTCTGGACCGGCCGAGGTTGGATCGGGACGACGGGAGTTGGCATGTCTCGGGAATCAGTGGCGTCGGTGCGTGTCCCTCGGCCCGGTCTTCCCACGGACCAGGAGCTCTTGGGTCTGGATGACGATGCGCGAGCACTCTATGTGCAGCTCGCCACCGCTGGTCGGCTGCCGCTGTCCGAGTTGGACGATCGCGTCCTCGGGCCGTTGCTGCGCTCGGGCCTCGTCGCGCGAGCCGAGGGGATGGTCGAAGCGCGGGCGCCGCGTGGCCCGCTCGAGGCAGCCGCGCAGTCGTACACGCAGTTGGCAGCGCGCATCCGAGATATCGGTGAGGAGCTGACGGATGTGTGGAACGCGTCTCAGCGCGCAGACGTGGGCGTCGACTTCGCGACCGGTGAGATCGCGCTGCAGGAGTACGCGGACCTCGTCAGCTCCGCGACGACCCGGATCGACGCGCTGACCATGGCCCCACGCAACGATCGACCGATCGCCACGGCGGACGGTGTCTTCGAGGTGCTGGCACGCGGGGTCGAGGTCAGGGTCGTGTACGACAGTCGACTGCTCGAGTCTCCCGAGGCGATCGAGGTGGCGGAGACGTGCATGGCGGCCGGCGAACAGGTGAGGACATTTCCCGGCGTTCCGATCAATCTCGTCATCGTCGACGATGTGGTCTCCGCCAACGTCACCTCCGACGGCGATGAGGAGGTGCACGTCGCCAACATTCGGAATCGTCGGCTCGTCGCGGGGCTGCGAAGCGTGTTCGAGTCCTACTGGCAGCTGTCGATGCCGCTCGCCGACGAGAGCCTCGTGCAGGACGGCACGAAGGACTTCCGGCATCTTGTGCGCTTGCTGAGCATCGGGCTCACCGACCGGTCGATCGCGAGGGAGCTCGGAGTGTCCGAACGCACCGTGGGCCGCCGGGTCACTCGACTGCAGGAACTGCTCGGAGCGGATACCCGCTTCCAGCTGGGACTGCAGATCGCCAGACGTGGCTGGGTGTGACCCGACGGCCGACGTACCGTGTCAGAGGTTCCGCGGACAGGGCGATGCCTGCTGCGCGCCGCTCCAGCACGCACCTCTCGGCGTTGCCGTAGCGCGACGGGAGATCCAGCAAGCCATCGCTCGGCGCCTTGGGAGACGCGCACTGGATGCGACGCTCGCGACAGCAGCCCCTGTCTGCGGAACCTCTTGGTCCGTCAGTGCGCGTCGGGAGCGACGATCTCGGGCAGCGCCTTCTCGAAGGCGTCGGCGACCGTCAGGCTCGGGAGGATGTGTCCCTGGTCATCGGCACTCTTGACGAGGTCGGCAGCCCAGGCGGAGCTGCGGTAGCGCTGGTTGGGCGTGCCGTGGTGCCCGGGGTTGGAGAAGCTGCAGTCGCCGACGTTGTAGAACGTCTGGAGGTCCTGCAGGGTGTACGCCTTGTTGAGCGACTCGCCGAGCTTGTGGACCGTGAAGTACGTGCCGAGGGCATCGGCCATCAGCTCCGTACGGCGGGTGGCCTCAGCCTCGTCGGTGATGTCGGTCTCGAAGAGATTGTCCGAGTACTGGACCTGATGTCCGAACTCGTGGGCCATCACCGCACGTCCGCCGACCCGTCCGAGGCCGAGCTCGTTCCACATCTGGAGGATGCCCTGCCCCATCGCCACACGCCGGGTGATGCCGAGCGTCTCGAGGGTCGCCTGCGAGTCACCGGCATGGGTGGGGTCGATCGCGAACGCGTTGAGCGAGAACATCGGGTTTTCGACGCCGCCCGGGAATCCGCTGAGCCGGCCCGAACTGAGACCGCCCTCGACGCCGATCCTCAGGAAGAGCGCGCCGAGCGGGCTGATCTTGCTGAGGCCGTCGTATACGTACTGGCGGTCGGCAGAGGCGTCGGGGCCGAGGACCTTGCCGTCGAGCGAGACGAGCCCGACCTTGCTGGTGTCGACGTCCCAGAACCGCTGGAGGTTCGTGAACGTGCGAGCGAGCTCGTTGGTGTTCGCTCCGTTGGGTCCGAGAGCGGTGTCATGGGGGTTGGTGGGCGTCTTCATCAGGGTCCAGTACTGGACCAGAAGGTCGGGCGACAGTCCCAGGAAGCCGTTCTGGTACCAGTCCCACGACGCAGGGTCGATCTGCGCGATCTGACCGCGGGCCCACTCGCGGAAGTCTGTGGTCGAGCAGTCGTAGTCGTCGGGGTTGATGGCCCCGGAGGTCCACTCGTTGTCGACGCCGGCATCGGTGAGCGCTGCCTTGACCTGGGCCAGGGTCTTCGCAGCGGCCGCGGCGAGTGCGTCGTCGGATGAGCCCGCCGCCTCGGCGGCTGCCCGAGTGTCGGCATCGAGATCGAGGCCAGCGATGTAGTCGTTGAACTCCTGGCGCAGTTGCGAGATGTCTGCGGACTGGGCTGCCGTGTTGGGCGCGCCCACGGCGACGGTGGTCGCGGCGGGGGAGACCGCGTTGGCTGCTGTCACACCTGCGCCGGTGAGCGACATGGTCGCAAGCGACGCGACGGCCAGGGTTGCCAGGATGGAGCGCTTCATCAGTACTGACTCCTCAATGCGCCAGGCTCGGTGTGCCTGGGCCTGATCGGCATTCAAACGACGCTGAGCAGGTCAGTGGAAGGCCTTCGGAGTGGCAGAGACCGGACATGTCCGGTCCCGGACAGGCCATGTGGTGGTGCCCGCGATCTGTCGGTGCGGGTGTCGATCATTACGTCCGGGCAGGTCAAGCAGCATGTGCGTGCTCGTGGAGGACCCCGCCGAGTCCGTTACGTCAATGGACGTCGAGCCGGTCGGGTTCGGTGATCGGCTCGGGGGCTGACCGCAGGGGTGCTGCGCTGTGCAGGGTGCGATGAGGCCGATGCTGACCGAAGAAGGCTTCGAACTCGCCGAGTGCGTGGGGCAGGTGGGCCTGGTTCCAGATCAAGGTCGGGTCGAGGAGCTCGTCAGCGGGCGTGCTGGGCAGCGCGACGGGGCAAAGCTTGCCGGGAGGGTCACCAAGGGCTGTCCCGTAATTCCTGGCGGGCGCACGACGACAGCTACGGCACCTCGCTGCGGCTCGCAACGCCCGAATACGCCCACTATGAGGGCGCTCCTCCGCCTTGCGATGCACCGCATCCGACGCCGCGCGCCGATCCACCAGGGATTCAGGGATTGCGGGACAGCCCTTAGCTACCCGGCTGCCCACCGGCAGCTCGTCACGCGTCAGACGGCCGGCTTCTGGGGAGGGGTCGGCTTGGTGGTGAGGAGTGCGGTGATCTCCTGGGTGAGGTGCGGGCCGAGTTCGCCCCAGCCGTCCTTGTAGCCGTAGACGCTGGCCAGGGTGCGGGCGTCGTAGTCGCCGTTCATGATTTCGATGTCGTTGGCTGTGATGAGGGCCGGGTGGGCGACGCCGACGGCCGCCGAGACCTTCAGCAGCTCCTTGCGCAGGGTGCGCAGGTAGACAGCGGCCCGGGTGG